>DOMU01000092.1 GCA_003509305.1 Desulfobulbaceae bacterium
CGGATCGCGCCACGATTCTCGCCGGAAACCGCGCCGCCGCCCGCCTCGTCGCCGACAAGGCTCTTTTTCTCAACCGGCGCGGCGGCAGGCTGACGACGCGAAGCGTTGAGCGTCTCGTGCGTTTTTACAGCGAACGGGCGGGTATCATCCAGATGGTGACGCCGCACGCCTTGCGCCATTCCTTTGCCACCCACCTTTTGGAAATGGGCGCCGATCTGCGCACGGTGCAGGAGCTGCTCGGTCATGCCAGCCTGTCCACCACCGGGCGTTACACCCATCTGAACATCGACCAGTTGGCCGGGGTCTATGATCAGGCCCATCCCCTGGCCAGCCATTCATCAACCACCAATGAGGGCGTATGAAAATTCGTTCGACAACCATTCTTTCTATCCGCCATCGCGGCGAAGTGGTCTTGGCCGGTGACGGCCAGGTGACTTTGGGCAATACCGTGATGAAACATCAGGCGCGGAAAGTCAGGCGCCTGTACCACGACCAGGTGATCACCGGTTTCGCCGGGGCCACCGCCGACGCTTTTACCCTCTTTGATCGCCTCGAACAAAAGCTTGAACAGTACAACGGTAATCTGATGCGGGCGGCGGTTGAATTGGCCAAGGACTGGCGCATGGACAAGATGCTGCGCCGCCTTGAGGCGATGCTCATCGCCGTCAACCGCGAGCATTCGCTGCTGCTCTCCGGCACCGGCGACGTCATCGAGTCGGATAACGGTATCCTGGCCATTGGCTCTGGCGGTCCCTACGCCCAGGCGGCGGCTATGGCGTTGATGAGCAAAAGCGATTGCGATGCTGAGGAAATCTGCCGCACGGCCATGGACATCGCCGCCTCGATCTGCATCTATACCAACCGGGAAGTGACGCTGGAAAAGATAGTGTTAAATAAATGAGATTTAGGGACGCCCGGCGGCCTGTTCCAGGGCTTTCGTCACCCACTTATTCAGGCTGATGCCGTCGCGGGCGGATCGGGTGGCGATGCGCTGATGTGTTTCCGGCGGGATGCGGACAGTGGAAGGTCGCCACCGCCGCATTTNNGTTTGCACATTCGCCTTTGATAAAGGCACCCGCGAACCTCTGCCTTCCTTGAGCAAGAACAACGGACGTAGCCATCAGCTATTTTCTCCCTGGCACTTTGGGCAGAAAAAGGTCGAGCGGCCGGCGATTTTGGTCTGGGCAATGGCTGTGCCGCAATGCTGGCAGGGCTGCCCGGCACGGTCGTAGACGGTGAAATGCATCTGAAAATAACCGGATTTTTGTTCGGCATTGACATAGTCGCTGATGGTCGAACCGCCGCAGACGATGGCCTCGTTCAGCACTTCGTTGATGGCAGCGAGCAGCCGCCGCCACTCGGATAACGTCAAGGCGCTTGCCGCCAGCTTCGGGTCTATCCTGGCGCGAAACAGACTTTCGCTGGCGTAGATGTTGCCGATGCCGGCAATTAACGCGCCGTTCAAAAGCGCCGCTTTAATCGGCGTTTGCAAACGGCGGCATTTTTCGGCGAGCAACGCGGCGTCGCAGTCAACGGGTTCCGGGCCGCAGGCGGCGAAGAATTGCTGTTCAGCCGTGGCAGAGGGCGCCGGGAAAAAGGCGATGCGGCCAAAGCGGCGGCTGTCGTGGTAACGCAGCTCCTGACCATCGGCGAAACAAAAGCGCGCATGGAAGTGCTTGCCGGGTGGCTGCTCCGCCGTGAAAACGCCGAGGTTGCCGGTCATGCCGAGATGAATGATCAGCAGCCCGCCGCATTCGATGAGCAGGTATTTGGCGCGGCGGCGGATGGCGTTTATCGTCTGGCCGGGTAAAGCGGCGCGCATTTCGTCCAGCGGCACTGGCTGGCGCAGGAGTTTGCCACTGGTTTCGATGGTCACGATGGTTTTGCCGATGATGAGAGGCGCGAGGCCCCGGCAAATGGTTTCTACTTCCGGCAGTTCCGGCATGTCATTCCTCTAAAAAGCAAAAGGCGAAGGCGTGGCCGTCATGCAGCGTCGTGGCCACGGTCGATTGGCGCCCGGTTGCTCCCCAGGTTAGCACCAAACGCCAGCCATCTCCAATATGGCTTCCATCTGTTAAGCGCATAGCAAGAAAACCCGGTAATCCCGTGGCCGCTTTGCGCAGGCTTTCCTTGGCCGACCACAACAGGGTCAGCCGGGCGAGGCGATCTTGTTGCGGTATCAGCCGGGCCAGCCTTTCTTCTTCCGCCAAGTGGCAGAATTGCGCTGCCACCCGCTGAACTTTCGTCCGGCAGGCTTCGACATCGGCACCAACGCGGCGAGTGGCGATGATGGCCAGGGCGTAGGCGCCGCCGTGGCTTAAGGAAATATCCATGCCACTCAAGGCTTCTGGCAAATTTCCCTGCCAGAAGGGACGGCCATTTTCGTCAGCCGCCAGCCACCAATCCCTGGCGGAAAAACACTCTTTGACCGCAACGTCGTTGCAAACGGAGCGAAAAAATCGATGGTCTTTTTCAACGCCAGTATCCGGCATTGTGGTGGATTTTTTCGTCGTTTCGTTCCTCGCAATGACGGATTCATAATTATTTCCGCTGGTTTTTTTTCTTGCTGCTATCAACCATCTGGCGCAATTGTAGGCGCAGAGCCGTCCGCCCAGCCATTCGCGCTTTCGTTTGTTGCTGGCAAAGGATTGCCATTGGCGTAATTCGTCCGGCCTTAAAAAATCGGCGGGCGCAACCGCTGACGGCGGCCCATCGCTGACCAGTGGCAGCAGGCTGACCCGGCACTGTACGCCGGGAAAGACTTCAGCCAGGAGCGACAGAAAAGCCGGCGGTGGTGAGATATCCGGCCAGGCGGTGAAAGGAAAATTTGCTTGCAAGAAGCCCTCGTTATGACGTAGAGGAAGGCGAAGCAAACCACTCGAAAGCCTATGGAGCCGCCTCGCCGATGGAATTGACCGCCCAGTTTACCATTTATGATTATTGCGTTGTCGGGATTTTCGCCCTGTTTATTCTCCGTGGCCTGTGGCTGGGTTTCATCGGCCAGATTATCGGCCTTTTGGCGCTCTACATCGGTTTTCTTGCCGCCAGCCGTTTTTCGGGTGAAATTGCGCCGTGGATTCGCCCGCTGACCAGCGACCCGAAGGTGATGGCCTTTCTTGCCTGGATTGTCGCCTTCGCCTTGGCCTGGCTTGCGGTGGCGCTCGTCGGCAAGCTCTTTATGCGGGTGGTGCGGGTGACGGTGGCCGGTGGTTTCGACCGGTTGGCCGGGGCGGCGCTGGGCTTTCTCAAGGCCGGGTTACTGATTGTCATTGTCCATATGATTTTGGGCGCCACCCTGCCCGCCGAAAATAGCCTGACTCGCGATTGTGTCACTTGCCTGGCGCTCGATAAGACAGCCAACTTCTGCCGGACGTTCATCAGCGACCCGAAAACCCGCGACGCCTTCATGCGCAAGGCGCCGGCAATTTCGATTGAGGCGATGAAGCGCTATCTCGACAGAGCGGCGCCTGTTGATGAATCGCCTGTCAAACCGCCGGCGGAGTCACCTCTGACAAAACAGCAAGAGACCGGTCACTGACGCCATGCCTTCACCTCTGTCCTATCGCGAGCGCGGCTACCGCCGACGCAATCTGGCCAAAGGTTTGGCCGCCTTCAGCGTGCGGATCGAGGAAAGCGATCTGCATATCCTCGCGACCCGTGATGCCAGAGAAATAGCCAAAGACCGGCTGCTTTTGTATCGCCAGCAGTTGGAGCGCTATATTCAGCGGCGCCCCGAATTCCTGACCAGTCTTGTTGCCATCGCCGATGATGAATTGGCGCCGCCGATTGTCCGTGATATGCTGAAAGCGGCAACGCTCGCCGAAATCGGCCCGATGGCGGCGGTGGCCGGGGCGGTGGCCGAATATGTCGGGCGCGATCTTTTGGCCACCGGCATCCAGGAAGTGGTGGTGGAAAACGGTCGCGATTTGTTTCTCGCCCGCTGTCAGGAAGCGGTGGTGGAAATCTTTGCCGCCGATTCGCCGCACAGTGGCCGCGTTGGCGTTAA
>DOMU01000190.1:0-6095 GCA_003509305.1 Desulfobulbaceae bacterium
CGCAGCCGGCGAAAAGGAGCGCCATGGCGAGCGCCGTAACGCCGAAAACGAACGAAGTGGTAATGCGAGGAGTCAGCCGGGCTGGTTTTCTTGAGAGAAAAGGGAAATCCATGCAGCATCCTTTGGCAAAAGTGGCTTTGCGCGCGTCGCATTGAAACGCGGTTGAGACGCGCGTCTGAAACAGGTNNCATTCGCCAGGAGGCGTTCCGGACCGGCAACAGTCAAACCGACAATGGCGCGAATTGCAAGTTTTTATCGCCCACATCCTAATTTTCCTGATTATTTTCGCGGATAAATCCGACGGCATGTTCAAAAAATTGTACCTTTCTCTGCTGGTCATCGCCGCGCTGGGCCTGGCAGCGGCAGCCGGCCTTTATTACTGGTATGTGATCGCCCATCCCGGCGATATGATTGCCGAAGAGCGCATCACCGGCATTCTCGGGCGGGAAAGCCATGTTTACTACAGCGACGGCACGACGGTGCTTGGCACATTTTTTGACCAGAGTCATCGCCAGTATGTCCAATATAATGATATTCCAAGAAATTTCGTCAACGCCCTGACCGCCGCCGAAGACAACCGCTTCTTCAGCCACCACGGCATCGACACGCGAGGAATCATCAGAGCGGCGGGCAAAAATATCCAGGCGGGGCGCGTGGTCGAGGGTGGCAGCACACTGACTCAGCAGACCGCGAAAAACCTCTCTCAGCGCGCCGATCGTTCCTGGCGCATGAAATTCGCCGAACTGCTCTTTGCCCTGCGCCTGGAACGTTACTACACCAAAGAAAAAATTTTCGAGTTTTATGCCAATCAGTTTTTCGTTAGCGGAAACGGCCACGGCCTGGTCATTGCCGCCCGCTATTATTTCGATAAAAAATTGGCCGATCTTTCTCTTGTCGAGTGCGCCTATATCGCCGGCAGCGTCAAACGTCCCAATTACTACAATCCATTTATCAAAAAAAGCGAAAGAGACCGAAAAAACGCCCTGGCCCGCTGTCGCCAGCGCACCGTCTATGTCCTTGGCCAGATGCGGAAACTGGCGATGATTTCCGAACATGAATACCGTCAGGCCATAGCCGAAGAAATTCCATTCAGACAGGGCAAAATTGGTTATGCCCTCGATTACGTCATGGAGATGGCAAAGGAGGCCGCCGAGGTACCGGAGGTAACCGCCGCCCTGGAGCGCCACGGCATCACCAACATCGCCACCGCCGGCCTGAGGGTAATCACCACCGTCGATAAAGATCTGCAGCGGCAAACGCTGCAAGACCTGCGTCATCAGCTTTCCCTGCTCGACACGACGCTTTCCGGCTATGACCGCGCCAGACTGCGCGAACTGTACCGCAACCTTTCCTTTCAAGGTGATGCCGAGCTGCGGCCGGGCGGCTACTTCCCCGGCGTCATCACGGCCATGAGCGGCAAAGGCGAGCGGCTGGCCATCGCCGTTGACCTCGGCGAAAAACGCGGGACAGGCATCATCGACCAGGAGGGTTGCAAAGATATGGAAGCCGCTTTGACCAGCCATCGCCAGGCGACTGGCCGGGGCGGACCGCTCCTCACGCAACTGGCTGTGGGCGATACCGTCTGGGTGACGNNGACGGCGCGGCAGGCGCGAGAAGACGGAACATATCCGCTGACATTAGAAAAATTCCCCTCCGTTATGGGCGGGGCGATTGTCCTACGGCATGGTCAGGTGATGGCCGTGGCCGGCGGTGTCGAAAACCGTTTTTTCAACCGGGCGATAGCCGCTCAGCGCACCATGGGTTCGGCCTTCAAACCCTTCCTCTACGCCGCCGCCCTGCAACTGGGCTGGAACAGCGCCGATATGCTCGACAACCGGCGAAACGTCTTCGTCTACCGCGGCCAGCCGTATTTTCCCCGGCCCGACCATTTCAGCCCGCACGAACAGGTCAGCCTCAGTTTCGCCGGCGTTCACTCCGAAAACCTGGCAACTATATGGCTCTTGACCCATCTCTGCGACCAGTTAACGCCGGCACAGTTCCGCGAGATTGCCGAATCTCTCGGCATGACACCGCGTCAGGGGGAAGACTACAGCGACTACGCCGCCCGCATCCGCGACCGCATGGGCATCCAGGTGAACGACGCGGCGCTGACCGAGGCCGCCTACCGCCTGGCCCTTATAAAAAACTCCGACGATTTTATCTTCGACAATCTGATGGCGGATTATCAGAAACTGCGCGCCCTGCCCTACGGCGCTTCGTTCGCCCGCTTTTCTGAAAGGCTGAAGGATACGACCCGCTGGGCCGGTTCCCGCGACGCCGACGAAGCCAAAGAAGTGTCGGTACGCGCCGCCATCCTGTCACGAAATTTTCTGAAAACCGAAGAGGGGTACCGGCAACTCCTGGCCTACCGGGAGCGGCTGGACCATCTTCTCGATTTTTCGACGCCGGAAGGCACGGCTCCAGAGGCATCTCTGTATTATGATCAACTGGCCGAGCGTTATTTTTTCCTGACGCCACGCCAGGCGCCTTCCTCGCTGCAAAGGCTTGCAGAAACGGAGGCATTCGATACGCTCGCGGGCATGACAGCGAAGGAGCGGCGAAATTTCTGGCGTGGCGTCACGCTGACCGGCGGCGTAACGGCAGCGGCGGCGGAAATCGTCGTCAAGCAAATGGCGGCGGAAAAAGACCGCCTGGCTGGATTGCGCCCGTACAGTTTCGAGCTGCTATCGGATCTGCCCGATTTTCGTATCCTCGTGGGCATGGAATACCTGCGGGCCTTTGGCCAGCGCCTCGGCATCGCCTCAAAGCTCGATGGCGTGCTGTCGCTGCCTTTGGGATCGAGCGTCGTCACACTGTTTGAGACCACCCGCATGTATGAGGCCCTGATCACGGGTCAGGTCAACCTGTACGGCCAGTCCGGCGCCACCGGCGACCCGGCTTTGAGTGTTCTGGCCCGCATCGAATCAGCGGACGGCGACATCCTCTATCAGCCAGAGGCCCGCAAAAGCCCCGCCTTCGATGACAAAAGCCGCCTGGAACTGGGGCATATTCTCGAGAGCGTCGTCCTTTTGGGCACCGGCAAACGGGTGCGCCGCGAGCTGCATTTTTTCTCTGACCGGGCGCTGTCCGGCTCGGAAAAAGGTCTGGCGGTACCGCTCCTGGGCAAGACCGGCACGGCCAATAACTACACCAACGCCTCTTTTTTCGGCTATCTCCCGGCCCTTGCTTCCAGCGACAACGCCTTCGTTACCGAGGATGGCTACGCCATCGGCGTCTATGTCGGCTACGACGACAACCAGCCGATGCGCGCCGGCGGTTTGCGGGTTAGTGGCTCTGTCGGCGCCCTGCCGGCCTGGATTGACCTCACCGCCAATCTTTTGCGCGAACTCAACTATGAAAAGCGTCTCGACCCAGTCGATGTATCCTTCCACGGCCTGATGCTGAAACGCCAGCGGCTCGGCCAAGAGTTTTATGCCGCCAACCCCAGCGCTGGCGGCGCCCTGCAGGAACCGCCCCGCATCCTGAGTGAAACTGTCCGCACTCTGCCTTCGATCCTCACTTTCGCTGAGAAAGACGACCAGGGCACTCTGCGGCTGGAACGGCATTTCGCGCCATTCTGGCGGTATAGCGAGCGATAGTCATGGATACCCGTCTGGCCCGTCAATTTTTCTCGCCCCGCATGCTGGTCGCCTTTCTGATGGGCTTCGCCTGCGGCATGCCGCTGCTCCTGACCTCCACCGTACTGCAAGCCTGGATGACCGACCAGGGGGTCGATTTGGCCACCATCGGTTTCTTTTCTTTAGTGGGCTTGCCCTATACCCTCAAGTTTTTATGGGCGCCGGTCTTCGACCGCTTCACGCCGCCTTTTCTGGGACGCCGGCGCGGCTGGCTGCTGATAATACAGTTGCTTCTGATCCTGGCCCTAGTGGGGTTGGGTTCGACCGATCCAGCCCAAACACCGTGGCTGGTGGCCTTGGCCGCCTTTTTCGTCACGCTGTTTTCCGCTTCTCAAGATACCGTGGTCGATGCCTACCGCCGCGAAGACCTGACCGACAACCAACTGGGTTTGGGCAGCTCTCTCTATGTCAACGGCTACCGGCTGGGTATGCTTTTGGCCGGTAGCGGTGGTTTGATTTTGGCCGACCATGTTTCTTTTTCCCATGTCTATTTGCTGATGGCGGCCTCGCTCCTCTTGGGCGCCGCCACCACTTTACTGTGCCGGGAACCGCCATTGACCCAGGGCACGCCTGGCACTTTCAAAGAGGCCGTCGTCGAGCCTTTTGTCGATTACTTCAGCCGCGACAAGGCCCTGTGGCTGCTGCTCTTTATTCTGTTGTACAAAATCGGCGACCAGATGGCATCGACCCTGACCACTCCTTTTTACCTATCCCTGGGCTTTAGCAAGTCCCAGATCGGGGCGGTGGCAAAATTGGCTGGCGTCAGCGCTGCCATCACTGGCGGCCTTTTGGGGGGTGTCATCTTGCTCCGCATCGGCATCATCCGCAGCCTGTGGCTGTTTGGTATTCTCCAGGCGGCTGGCATTCTCAGTTTTACGGCGCTGGCCTTAATCGGCAACTCATTGCCCGGCCTGACCTTGGCCATCGTGGTCGAGCAACTGACCAGCGGCATGGGCACCAGCGCTTATGTCGCCTACATGGCTTCTATAACTAACAAGAGGTTCACAGCCACCCAGTATGCCCTGCTCTCGAGCTGTATGGGTATCCCGCGTGTCATCATCGCCGCGCCAGCGGGCATACTGGCTGAAGTGGCTGGTTGGCCGTTGTTTTTTCTTGGCTGTGCGCTGGCGGCAATTCCCGGATTACTCATGCTTCCCGTTATCTCAAAACAATACCAGCGGGATGCTCAATAAGGTTTTGAGTTCCCGCCCGCTTGTAGTACAGTGGCCAAGCATGCCGTCAACGTATATTGATCCTTCCTCCGGAGTCCAAATGTCGCCCATCAACCTATACAATACGCTCACCCGCAAAAAGGAGCCGTTACGCCCGCTCGAACCTGGCCATATCAAACTTTATGTCTGCGGTATAACTTCGTACGATTACTGTCATATCGGCCATGCCCGCTCGGTTTTGGCCTTCGACCTGCTGACGCGATATTTGCGCTTTTCCGGTTTCAAAGTCACCTATGTCCGTAACTTCACCGACATCGACGATAAAATCATCAAACGCGCCGCCGAAAAAGGCGTGCCCTGGGATGAGCTGGCCCGGCGTTTCATTGACGAATTCCATGTCGATATGGACGCCTTGGGGGCGCTGCGCCCGGACATCGAACCCAAAGCAACTGAACATATCGCCGAAATGCTCGACATCATAGGAAATCTGGTCGAACAAGGTGTCGCCTATCCGTCTGGTGGCGATGTCTTCTTCGCCGTCGATAAATTTCCACAGTATGGGCGC
The DNA here is from genome assembly GCA_003509305.1 of Desulfobulbaceae bacterium. Taxonomy (GTDB): domain Bacteria; phylum Desulfobacterota; class Desulfobulbia; order Desulfobulbales; family Desulfocapsaceae; genus UBA8130. The sequence continues at coordinate 5,376 of DOMU01000190.1, forward strand.
CTGTCGGGCCGCCACCTTGACGATATGCAGGCCGGGGCCAGAGTTTCAGTCAACGAACTGAAACAGAATCCGATGGATTTCGTGCTGTGGAAGGCATCAAAACCCGGCGAACCAAGCTGGCCAAGTCCGTGGGGACCGGGCCGTCCCGGCTGGCATATCGAATGCTCGGCCATGAGCCGCAAATATCTGGGGCAGACCTTTGATATTCACGGCGGCGGCCAGGATCTGATTTTCCCGCACCACGAAAACGAAATCGCCCAGAGTGAGGCCACCAACCACTGCCCCTTTGTTCACCACTGGATTCATCATGGATTTGTGACCATCCACGATGAAAAAATGTCGAAATCGCTGAACAATTTTCTCACTGTCCGGGAAATCCTTGAACATTATGACGCTGAGGTGCTGCGTTTTCTCGTTTTTTCCACCCACTACCGCAATCCCCTGGATTTTTCCGAAACGGCGATGCAGGACGCCGCCATCGGCCTGGAGCGGCTCTACCGCTGCCTGGCTTTAGTGGATGGATTACCGGAATACGGTCAGGCTGGGGCGGGTAAGGCCACGGAAAAGGATAAGGCGCTGATCACCGGCCTGGACAGCCGTTTTCGCGAGGCGATGGATAATGATCTGAATGCCGCCGCCGCCCTGGCCGCCTTCTTCGAGGCCATCAAATGCCTGAACCGCCTGGCAAAAAGCGCGGATGGAGCGTGGCTGGAAGATGGT
>DOMU01000190.1:6131-6323 GCA_003509305.1 Desulfobulbaceae bacterium
ACCGGCGGAATTTTTCCGCGCCCACCGGGCGAAACTGCTGGCCGGCTGCCCACTTGATGAAGCAGGCATAGAGGCAAGAATCACCGAGCGCGACCAGGCCCGCGCCGCCAAAGACTGGGCGCGAAGCGACGCCATCCGTGACGAACTGGCCGCCCAGGGGGTGTTGTTGAAAGACGGGCCGGACGGCACCAC
>DOMU01000190.1:6373-8670 GCA_003509305.1 Desulfobulbaceae bacterium
CCGAACAGTTGCGGCGGATGCTGGCTGATTTTTTCCAGGCCGCCGCGACTGGCGCCAAACCCAAGCCGGCACGGGCGGTGATGTGCCCGCACGCCGGTTACATTTATTCCGGGGCGCTGGCCGCCACCACCTTCGCCCAGGTGGAAATCCCGAAGCAGGTCGTCCTCGTTGGCCCGACCCATCGCGGCCTGGCCGCGGCGGCGGCGGTGTCTCTTTCCACTTGGCGAACGCCTTTGGCCGAGACTCCCGTTGATACCGGCTTTGCCGCATCGCTCCTGGCCAAATCACCGTTAATCATCCATGACGAGGCCGGGCACCGGCGGGAACANNGCAACTCCCTTTTTTGCAGTATGTGCGCGGCGATGTATCCATCGTGCCGGTTCTCGTTGCGGCCATGCCTTTCCATGTATGTCAGGAAGTGGCCAGGACGCTGGCGGCGGCGATCCGCGAAGCAGAGGGCCAGACGTTGATTGTCGCCTCGACCGATATGAGTCATTACTTGCCGCGGCACCAGGCCGCCCGTCTCGATAATCTGGCATTGGAACGGGTACTGGCTCTCGACCCGCCGGGTCTGTATGAGACCTGCCTGAAAAACCGCATCAGCATGTGCGGCTTTGTCGCCGTCACCATCGTCATGCTCGCGCTGCTGGAACTCGGCCAAACCGAAGCCAGACTGGTTGGTTATACCGATTCCGGCGCCACTTCCGGTGACGTTGAGCGGGTGGTCGGTTATGCCGGCGTCGTCTTCCGAGAGGGGAAATAGTCCGTCATTATCTCAGCCATATTTGCCTTGCTCGTGAAGAAATCGACGATTGGAAAACAGCCCGCATGAAACTGAAACTGATCTATCCCAAATGGCCGAAGCTGGCCCGGCAGACGGAATTCCATCTGCCGCCGCACGGGCCGGTGGTCTTTGCCGCCGCGTTGCCACCCGAAGTCGAAGTGGAATTCTGCGATGAAAACCTTGAAGCGGTTGATTTCGAGGCGGCGACCGATCTGGTGGCCATTTCGATGATGCTGACCGTGCAGGTGAAGCGCGGCTGGGAAATCGCCGACTGCTATCGCGCCAAAGGCGTCAAGGTGATTTTTGGCGGCATCGCCACCATGCTGCACGCCGAGGACACCATGGCCCACGCCGACGCGGTTTTCCTTGGCGAGGCGGAAGGCCGCATGGCGGAGGTGATCGCCGATTTCAAAGCCGGGGCGCTGAAGCCGCTTTACGATTATCTGGCCGCGCCGCCGGACATCGCCATTGTCGGCAGCGCCCGGCGCGACATTCTCAACGACGCGCACTACACCCACAAGGGCCTGCGCATGGTCGATCTGGTGCATGCCTCGCGTGGCTGCCGTTTTAATTGCTACCCCTGCGCCGTTGCCTACCTCGGCGGACGGAAATTCCGTCCTCGGCCCATCGACAAAACCATCGCCGAGATGGCGGCGATAGAGAATAACCGCCTTTTTCTGGTGGATAATTCGCTGGCCCAGGACAGCAATTGGGAACGCGATCTTTTTCGCGAGATGATTCCGCTGAAAAAAAAATGGTGCTGCCACCCGATTGAAGATAAACCGGAAATCCTTGACCTGGCGGCGCGGGCTGGGGCCTGGTACGTCTATCAGGCAGTGTTTGACACCTCGGATTACATCCGCGAGCGCATCAAGCGCTACCACGATTACGGCATCGGTGTCGAAGGCACGATTTTACTGGGACTTGATGACCACACCGAGGACTCAATTAAGCGGCTGATTGATTTTCTGTTGGAAATCGAGCTTGACCTGGCCGAATTCACCGTGCTGACGCCCTTTCCGCATACCAAAGCCTTTGACCAGTTACACCGGCAGAAGCGCATTCTCAGCTACGATTGGGACCGCTATTCGGCGGACCAGGTGGTTTATCAGCCGAAAAATATGAGCGCCGAGCGCCTGCGGGAGCTGCTCGATTACGCCTGGGACAGCTTTTACCGCGACGAGTCGCAGTCGCTGAAGATGGCCCGCCTNNACGGCAGTTTCCAGCCACGGCGACGGGCGGTGAAAAATGACCGACGGGGGGAAAACGATGCGCGGCTTTGACGAAACGACGACGCGTTTTCTGCACACCCCCGACACTGGCGCCTTTTGCCTGGATGGCCCCAGCCGCGCTGAAGTTTGGGCCATGGCCGCCTGGCTGAAGGCCAATCTGCCTGACCGCGAAGACGCGCCAGTCTGCCTGGCCGCCGAAGAGCGGGCTCTGGTTGCCGCGGCCCTGTTGGCGACGTTGGCTGGCGCTCCGATTCTGCTTTTCCCGCACGCTTTTTCCGCGC
>DOMU01000190.1:8718-9482 GCA_003509305.1 Desulfobulbaceae bacterium
CACCGAGCGATCTCGCTGACAGTACCGCCTTGGCCACGCCACTTCTTGCCCCGGAGGCCGAGTTGCTGCGTCTGCACACCGGCGGCTCGACCGGGACGCCGCGCGTCTGGCGAAAAACCGTGACTAACATTTTTGGCGAGACGGCCTTCTGGCGCGATTATCTGCGGATTACCGCCGCTGACCGCATTGTCGCCACGGTGCCGCCCTGGCATATTTATGGCTTCTTACATTCCATCGTTATGCCGCTGATTTCCGGGGCCGCCGTGGCGCCGGAAACGCCGTCTTTCCCGGAAGAAATCGCTCTGACCGCAAGAAATCGCACCGCCACCATCCTGATTTCCGTGCCCGCCCATTACCGGGCGCTGAACGGCAAATCCCTCGCCACGCCATCGCTGCGTTTTGCTCTGTCGTCAGCCGGGCCACTCGCGCCGGAAGATAACGACGCTTTCGGCCAGGCAAATGGTATCGGCATCATCGAAATCTATGGTTCGGCTNNATCTATGGTTCGACCGAAACCGGCGGCGTCGCCTGCCGCAACCGTTTCCGGGGAGACACCGCCCTGCTGCCACCAGCGCCGGTTAGCTGGCGGCTGGAAAACGACCGGCTGCTGGTGGCTTCGCCTTGGCTGTCACCGGAATTACCGCGTAATCGGGAAGGTTTCTTCATGACCGCTGCCCGGGCCGAAACCGCCGGTCGCGGATTTATCCTGAAAGGCCGCGCCGATTCGGTGACCAAGGTGGCCGGCAAGCGCGTCGATCTTGAGG
>DOMU01000053.1 GCA_003509305.1 Desulfobulbaceae bacterium
CTCTTGGCCGGTCTCAACGCCGCCCGCCTGGCTATGGGCCTGACGCCGCGAACACCGCCGCCCTCCACCGCCTTGGGCGCTTTGATCAGGCATCTCACCGAAAGCGATCCGGCGCACTTTCAGCCGTCGAATGTCACCTTCGGCCTGTTTCCGCCTTGGCAGGATGGCAAAATGGCAAAAAAGCTGCGCGGGCAAAAACGGGCTGAAAAGGCCTTGCTTGATCTTGATGCGTGGCGGGCGGCGCTTTCGTGAACTGTCGGAGAAGTGGTTAAATGCCGTTGGAGAAGCCAAAAGGAAAAATCGAAATAGAGATGGGATTACAATGACATCGAGATGATCAGCGGCAACGGAATATTGGCAAAGCCACCGCGGCACTTTTGCGGCACTATCAAGCCACCATCTCCCGTTGGTTATTGTTGCCAATCATACAGAGCAACTCGTAGCTGATGGTGCCGGCGAGCGCCGCCAGCTCGTCGGCGCTGACACACTCATCACCCTGACAACCAAGCAACACCACCTCATCGCCAGTGGCAACGGCGGCAATCTCCGTGACATCGGCCAGACACAGGTTCATGCAGATGCGGCCAACTATCGGGGCGCGGCGGCCATGAATCAGCACGCTCGCCTTATTTGACAGCGCCCGCTGGTAGCCATCCTCGTAGCCAACCGGCAAGACGGCAAGGCGGCTGGGCCGGGCCGTGACAAAGGTGTGGCCATAGCTGACGCCACAGCCAGCGGCTACATCCTTAACCTGGAGTACTCGGCTGACAAAGCGCATTGCCGGTTGCAGTGCCTCGCCACCAGCCACGGCGTGCGCCGGAATGCCGTCGGGAGCGTAGCCATAGAGGGCAATACCGCTGCGGGCCATGTCGAAATGCGCCATCCGCTGATTGAGAATACCGGCGGAATTGGCCAGATGATGGCGCGGCGGCAAACCTTTAGCCGCGGATAAAACCGTAGTGAAAGCGGCGCTGGCCACGGCAAAATTGTCGCGGACCTGGCGGTTGCTCGGCTTTTCCGGGCTGTCCGCTTCCGGAAAATGGGCGAAAATACCGGCCAGTTCAATACCTGACAACTGCTCGATAGCCTCGGTGAAGGCCAGGGTTTCTTCTGGCATGATACCCAAGCGAGTCATACCACAATCAACCTTGATATGGACGAGAACCCGGCGACCCGCCGCCGCGCCCGCCGCTGACAAAAGACGGGCGCTGTCCAGGGAAAATACCGCCGCGCTCAAGCCATAGCGCGGGAAATACTCTTCCTGGCCCGGCAACAGGCCAGCCATGACGAGAATCTCGGCGTCGATGCCAGCCGCATACAAGTATTCCCGCAAACGTACCGCTTCTGGCAATTCGGCGACGCCGAAATGACGGCAACCGGCCTCGGCGAAAGCGCCGGCGGCGGCGACCATGCCATGGCCATAGGCATCGGCTTTGACCATCGCCAAAAGTGGCGTAGCGGGCGGTAAAACCGAGCGCATCAACCGATAGTTGCTTTTCAGCGCCGCGGCGCTGACCCACACACGGTTGGCCGAATCGGGAAAGGGATTCATGGAAATCTGCCGGCGCAAAAACGACAAGCCCATCCCCGTAAGGAGATGGGCTTGAGAATAAGCCGAAGCAAGCGAAAACGTCCGCTCAGATCAGACCTCGGTGACGGTGATGGCGTTTTCCGGGCAAACCTCGACACAGGTCTCGCAGCCCAGGCACTCATCCATTTCCACCGGCTCGGCCTTGCCATCGACCATTTCGAAAACCTGGCTCGGGCAGGCGCCGACACATTCCTCGTCACCAACACATTTGTCTTTGTCAACCTCTACCTGATACATAACATGCCTCCATAAAAGAATTAAGAATTGAAAAAAATCCCAGTATTTTTCATACGAAACCGCGCACTCCAAATACCGCTACCGTCCACGACTGTATTTCGTGTATCGCCGAGACCCTGTATCCCAACCGGAATACCCTTGTCAAGGGAAAACAGAAACTCGTCGCAAATGACACGATGACAGTCCGTATCGCCTTATTTGCCGCCGAAATGGAACCAGGCCGACCGCACTGTGTTCTTCATCAGCATGGTGATGGTCATCGGGCCGACGCCGCCGGGAACCGGAGTGATCTTACCAGCGATTTCCTTGGCCTTATCGTAATCGACATCACCCTTGAGGATGGCTTTGCCTTTTTCGGTCATGCCGACGCGGTTGACGCCGACATCAATGACCGTGGCACCGGGTTTAATCCACTCCGGTTTGACCAGATCCGGCACACCGGCGGCGACAATCAGAATGTCGGCGCGTTTGCAGTGACCGGCCAAGTCTTTGGTACGGGTGTGGACGATGGTCACGGTGCTGTTGGCGCCCGGTCCCTTCTGCGCCATCATCATGGCAATCGGTTTGCCGACGATATTCGAACGGCCAACCACCACCACCTCGGCGCCGGAGGTTTCAGTTCCGGAACGGACGATCAGTTCCTGGATGCCGGCCGGCGTGCAGGGCGGATACAGCACTTCACTGCCGCCGATCATCAGGCGGCCAACGTTGACCGGATGAAAGCCATCGACATCTTTGTCGGGATTGATGGCGTTCAGCACCTTCTTCTCGTCGATATGTTTCGGCAGCGGCAACTGCACGAGGATACCGTGGATTTCCGGATTTTTGTTGTATTTCTCGATCAGGGCCAGAAGATCGGCCTCGGAAATATCCGCCGGCTGGCTATCCTGGACCTCATGAAAGCCCAGGCTCTCGGCGGTGCGGATTTTCAGCGTGACGTAGCTGATAGAAGCGGGATTTTCGCCGACGAGAATCGTGACCAAACCCGGCACCTTGCCGTATTTGTCCTTCATCTGCTTCACTTCTTCCTTCAGNNGATGGTTTCGCGGATTTGGGTTCCGCTGATAATTTCCGCTGTCATAAATTGCTCTCCTGTAAAAAAGGACGGCGGCATAATTTCTCCGCCGTCCGAAAATAAAGACGGCCCCATCCGCGAGGGAACGGGACCGTGCGCAATCAGAATACGCCTTGCACCTTACCGGTTTTCAGATCGACATCGACG
>DOMU01000237.1 GCA_003509305.1 Desulfobulbaceae bacterium
GGCGGATGCTTACCTCGTCTCCGGTTCTGCCGGCGCTTACCTCGCGACCAGCCAGTCGCAGTTCTTTGGCTGTAAAAGCCAGCCGCTCGCCGGACGGCTCCAGATGCAGGCGCAGACGGTCGCCGGCAACCAGTGGCGCGGCCAGGCGCAACGGCAGCAATTCCGCTGGATTTTTCACCCTTGCCGCCTGAATCCGGCCAAGATAGCGTCCCAGGTTGCCGGAATGCCACGGCGTAATCACCTTGTCCGGGCGCGGCGAAAAGAAATAACCATCGCCGGTTTTCCGGGTCATGGCGCTGGCCAGNNGCCTCTTCCTGGCGCCCGGACTCGGCGTCCAGCACTCGGCGGTAGGCGGCAACGACGGTGGCAACATAATGCGCCGAACGCTGCCGTCCCTCGATTTTCAGCGCGGCCACTCCAGCCTGGCGCAGAGCGGGAATCGCCTCGATACCGCTCAGATCATTCATCGAAAAGAGATAGCCGCCCTTGTCTTTCTGACTGCTGCCGTTGCTCACGCCAATGCGGTAGGCACGGCGGCAAGGCTGAACGCACTGACCGCGCAGGCCGCTTTTGCCGCCGAGGTAGGAGGAAAAAAGGCAGAGGCCGGAGTAGGCGAAACACATCGCCCCGTGGATGAAGACCTCGATTTCCACCGGCGCGTTTTGGCAGATGGCGGCGATTTCCGCCACCGTCAGTTCTCTGGCTAAGACCACACGCTTGCAGCCAAGGCGGGCGAACATGCGGGCGCTGGCCGTACTGTGGGCCGTCATCAGTGTCGAGGCGTGGCAGACGAGAGTGGGAAAATGCTCGTGGACGAGGCGCAAGAGGCCTGGATCCTGGACGATCAGGGCATCGGGAGCGAGTTCTGCGACCAGGGCGAGAGTTTTCAGCAATTCTGTGATTTCTTTTTGTAAAATCAGGCTGTTGGCGGCCAGGTAGAGTTTTTTGCCCCTGGAGCGGCCATAGTCGATCATGGCGCCAATGGCTGCCAGGCTCGGTTCTTTCGCGAGATTACGGGCATTCGCACCGGGCAAACCCATGTAAACGGCGTCAGCGCCCGCTTCCAGGGCGGCGAAGAAATGTTCGGCGCCACCCGCCGGTGCCAGCAACTCCGGTGGTTCATTCACTCTCGATTACCACAACATTTTCGCCATGGCCGTCGCCGAGCCGCACGGTGATACGTTCGTTGGGCAGAACCGCCGCGCCCAGACCGGTGTAATCCGGCTGAATCGGCAGTTCCCGTCCACCGCGATCGACCAGGACCGCCAGTTGCACGGTCCGCGGGCGGCCATAATCCATGATCGCGTCCATGGCGGCGCGGATGGTGCGGCCTGTGAAGATAACGTCATCGACGAGGATCAGGTTGGCGCCATCGACTTCAAAAGTGATATCGGTGGTGCGCACCACCGGGTTCTGGCTGACCAGGCTCCAGTCATCGCGGTATAAATTGATGTCGAGCGTGCCGTAATCGACGGCCTGGGCAAAATGCGCGCCGATGATGGCGCGCAGCTTCCGCGCGAGGAAAACACCGCAGGTATGGATACCGACGATGGCCAGGTGGCTGGTACCCGCATTTTTTTCAAGGATCTGCAGGGCGATGCGTTGGAGGGCCAGGTCGATGTCATGTTTGCGCATGAGAGTACGCTGCTTCATTGCCTGACCCTCTCCCAGAAATAATCGACGCCGAGCCGGGCAATCCGGCTTATCGCCTCCGGGTAGGCCAGGCATTCGGCGGCAAAGACTTTGCCGGCAATGGCATCGGCGTCATCGTCAAACTCGAGGGCCACCGCCCGCTGGCAGATAATTGGCCCGTGGTCATAGAGGCCGTCAGCGAAGTGGACGGTACAGCCGCTGACCAGGCAGCCACGTGCCCGCACCGCCTCGTGCACATGGTGACCGTAAAAGCCCGGCCCGCAGAAGGCGGGAATGAGAGAAGGATGGATGTTGACCACACGCCGGGTCAGCCTCTCCGGTGGCTGATAGAGTTTCAGATAACCGGCCAGGCAGATCAAATCGATCTCGTAACCGGAGAGGATGGCGTTGGTATCGGCGCTGTTTTTGGCGTAAAAAGCCGGGTAGCCGTAATTATGGGCTTTTTTCAGGCCGATGGCGTTTTCGACATCGGTGATGACCATACGGATCTCGGCATCCAGCTTTTTTTCCACGATATGCGTATGGAGATTGTCAAGCGTTCTGCCGCCGCCCGACAGGAGTACCGCCAGCCTCAGCATGATTCCTCCTGGAAATAGGGGTCATCTTCCACCACCTGCCGCAGCCAGTCGGAGATGGCCGCATCGTAGCGGGCGGTCAGGGCGAAGACCTTTTTCGCCAGATAAAAACGGGTGGTCAGCCGCGTGTTGCCAGCGGCGCGGATCTCTTCCAGCACCTGGGCGTAATCGACCGGGTCAACCACAACGGTGACATCCCTGAAGTTTTTGGCGGCGGCGCGCAACAGCGTTGGCCCGCCAATATCAATGTTTTCAATGGCGTCGGCCAAAGCGCAGCCGGGTTTAGCCACGGTCTTTTCAAAGGCATAAAGATTGACCGCCACGAGATCGATGGCTTCCAGGCCGTTTGCCGCGCACTGTTTGATATGTTCGGGATTATCGCGCTGAAAGAGGATGCCGCCATGAACTTTGGGATGCAGCGTCTTCACGCGGCCATCGAGGATTTCCGGCGACCCGGTGAAGCTGGCGACATCGGTGACGGCAAGACCGGCTTCACGCAGCATTCTGGCGGTGCCGCCGGTGGACAAAAGCCGCACCCCCATACCGGCCAGGACTCCGGCGAAATCGGCGGCGCCGCTTTTATCAGTAAGGCTTATGAGCGCCCGTTCAATCTTTTTCATGGTTCTCTCCCTTGCGCACGAAGGCGATGATTTTCCGGCGGTCTCTTTTCGTGGGCCGTCCGGTGCCCGCCGCGCCCGCCTGGCCAGCGGCATTAGCCAGCTTGCGCATTT
>DOMU01000089.1 GCA_003509305.1 Desulfobulbaceae bacterium
GCCTTGGCCTTCATCGGCGGCCTGGCCGCCGCCTGCTTCACCAAAGTGGTTGGGATCGTGTTCCTCGGCGAAGCGCGGCAGCCGCTGCAAGCGCCACCCGTTGAGGTGGGTTTGGCCATGCGTCTCGTGATGCTGCTGTTCACGCTCGCCTGCCTGGTGATTGGCCTGTGGCCGGAACCCTTCATCCACTTCGCCTTTACCGCTGTTAACGGTGTTCTGCCCGGCACTGACGGAGCGGCGGNNCAACCCGGCTCGGTTTCGCCACCCGGACGTTCTTTCTCGCTCTCGTCATTTTCAGCCTGATCCGTTATCTCTTGTATCGTGGCAAAAAAAGGGCAAGCGGGCCAACCTGGGGCTGTGGCTACACCGCCGGCACGGCGCGGATTCAATACACCGGTACATCGTATGCCCGCAGCGTTGTCGGCTTTTTCCAGCCACTTCTCAAAGAGAGGCGCGATTATTCCGGCATTGGCGAAGGCAACATTTTCCCGGTGTGGACGGTGCGCTACGGCAGCCATGTTGATGATCCGGTCGAAATCTGCTTGCGGCATTTTTTCGCACCGGCGCTTTTTAAGAGCGCGGTCTGGCTGCGCTGGATTCAACAGGGACGCATTCAGTTGTATATCGCCTATATCGTCGCCGCCATTGTCGCCCTGCTCCTGGTCCTTTAAGCTTTGGGAATTTGTATGGAATCGCTCTTGTCTTTTCTCATAGCCATAGCTCTCGCTCCGCTCTTGNNTGATTCTGAAAGTCAAAGCCTGGTTCGCCGGGAAAAAAGGGCCGCCGCTCTTCATCCGTTACTACACGTTGGCCAAACTTTTACGCAAAGGTTCAGTCTATAGCGACAGCGCCGGTTTCATCTTCCGCCTGGGGCCAGTGGTGTCCGCCGCCGCCGCCCTGATGGCTTTGGCCTTTTTCCCTTTTGCCGGCAGGCCGTCTTTGATTTCCTTTGACGGCGACATCATCGTTCTCGCCTATATCCTCGGCACCGGGCGTTTTTTTACCATTCTCGCCGCACTCGACACCGCCTCGCCTTTTGAGGGTATGGGCGCGGCGCGGGAGGCCTTTTTTTCCACCCTGGCTGAGGTGGCCTTTTTTACGCTCGTTGTCTTCTTTTGGCGCGTTTCGGATGGTTTAAGTCTGACTGACTGGTTCACCGGGGCGCATCCGGTGTCGTTCGCCGGGGCGCAGGGCGCTCTCCTCCTTTTGGTGGTTGTCTCTCTTTTCATGCTGCTCTTAGCGGAAAACTCCCGCGTGCCCGTTGATGACCCGGCCACCCATTTGGAACTGACGATGATCCATGAGGCGATGATCCTTGATCATAGTGGCCCCGACTTGGCCCTGATTGAGTTCGGCGCCTTTTGCAAACTGCTCTTTTACGCCGCCTTCGTCGCCTCGCTGCTTATGCCGCCCTGGCCGCTGGGAATAGTTGCTTCCCTTGCTCTTTTTTATTGTTTCGTCGTTCTCGTTTACCTGATCACCGGCGTCATCGAATCGGCTACCGCCAGGCTGCGCATGGATCTGGTGCCTCGTTATATCCTGACGTCCTTTACCGTGGCATTCTTCGCTCTGATCCTTACCGTGGAGTTCTTCCCATGAACAGCGGCGCCGATATCATTTTAGTCGTCATTCTACTGATTTCCCTCTTATCACTGGCGTCGAGCCGCATCGTTGCCCTGGTCAAGCTGATGGCCCTACAAGGGGCACTGGTCTCGTTCGCGCCGCTGACCTTGCTGCCGGACGCGCCGAATGGAGTGGCGATAAGCTTTGCCGCCGTTATGCTGACGGTCAAAGCCGTACTGATTCCCTGGCTGCTGGCGCTGGCCCTGACCAAGGTGGCGATCAAAAACGAGACCGAACCGATCATCGGCTACCATGCGTCGCTCGCCGCCGGCCTGGTTTTCATGCTGTTCTCCGTGCACCTGAGCGGCAAGCTCGGTTTAATGCTCAGCGACAGCCATCATACTTTGGCGCTGAGCACCGCCTTCACAACTATGGCTTGCGGTCTCTTTCTGATGATGAGCCGCACCAAGGCCATTACCCAGGTTATCGGTTACTTAATGTTGGAAAACGGCATCTACCTGACCGGTGCGACGCTGACCCGGCAAAACCATGGACACTACATCGTCGAATTTGGCATCCTGCTTGACCTCCTGGTCGCGGTCATGCTGATGGGGATCATTGTCAATAATATCAGCCGCGCCTTCGACGACATGGACACGACACAAATGGAAAACCTCAGGGACTAATGTCCGGGGACGGGGATTGACACCATGCTTCTGACCCTTCTTCTGCTGTTGCCGCTGGCTTTAGGGGCCGGCGCTTTCAAAGCTCCGCCACCTTTGGGCCGGATGTTGCTCGTCACCGGCGGCGCGGCGCAATTGCTGCTCGTCTTGATGACCTGGGCAGAGTGGCAGGCGGGCGGGCGCTTGTCACTCACCGGCTTTTTTGCCCCCACGCCCGCCGGGATGCTGGTTTTACTGGTTGTCGCCTTCATCTTTTTCTTTATCTCCTGCTACGCGGTTTTTTATATGAAGGCGAAACCGACGGCGGAGGAGGCGATTTTCAACGGCTGTTCGCTCGTCTTTCTTGCTCTGATGACCATGGTGGCGCTGGCCGATCATCCGATTGTCATGTGGATCGCCATTGAGGCGACCACTCTTGCCAGCGCGCCGCTGATCTTCATGCGGCACTCGAAAGAGTCTTTAGAGGCGACCTGGAAGTATGTGATGATCTGCTCGGTCGGCATTGCCTTGGCTTTGCTTGGTTTCTTCTTCCTCAGCCTGTCGATGCAACGGGTGGACCAGCTCCTGCCGCTGACTTTTTCCACACTGGCGACAGTCGCGCCCCAGCTTGATCCCCTGTGGCTGAAGGCGGCCTTCGTCTTTGTTTTAATTGGCATGGGCACAAAAATGGGCCTGGCTCCGATGCATACCTGGCTGCCGGACGCCCACAGCGAATCGCCGGCCCTGGTTTCCTGCCTGTTGTCCGGCGCGCTCCTCAACTGCGCCTTTCTCGGCATCTTCCGGTTGCAGCAACTGGCTCTCGCGGCGGGATTCGCCGACTTTTCCCGTGACATTTTCATCCTGTTCGGCCTGCTCTCCATGGGGCTTGCCGCCATGTTCATCGTCAACCAGGGCGATTTCAAGCGTATGCTCGCCTATTCCAGCGTG
>DOMU01000059.1 GCA_003509305.1 Desulfobulbaceae bacterium
CTCGGCGGCAGCGCCCTGGCCCAGGTCTATAATCATTTGGGCGATAATTGCCCAAAAGCCGATGGCGAACCGCTGAAGGCCGGTTTCATGGTAGTCCAGGCGATGCTGGCACAGGGCTTGATCACCGCCGGGCATGACCGCTCGGACGGCGGCCTCATCGTCACGCTGCTCGAAATGGCCTTTGCCGGTAACCGCGGCCTCGACCTTACTATAGACGCCGATAACGCCACCGCCGCCCTCTTTGCCGAGGAGTTGGGGATAGTCGTCGCCTGTCCGGCATCGAACCGCAAGCGTGTCGAAGAGTTGCTGCTGGCGGCGCGGCTGCCCTTTCAGTATCTGGGGCACAGCACCACCGAAGCGGAAATCCGCGTCGCCGTAAACGGTCACACCGTGCTGGACCAACCAATGCCACAGCTACGGGCAATCTGGGAAGCGACCAGCCATCAACTGGAGCGTTTGCAAATCAATCCGGCTTGCGCCGACGAGGAACATGCGGCCATCTTCACGCGGACAAATCCCCGCTATCATCTGCCCTTCACACCGACGTCAAGCGCGCCGGCGATTCTCACGGCGGCTGACAAACCCAAGGTGGCCATCCTGCGCGAGGAAGGCTCGAACTCAGACCGGGAAATGGCCGCCGTTTTCTACCAGGCCGGCTTTGAACCCTGGGATGTCTGTATGCAGGATCTGCTGGCTGGGAAAATCGGCCTCGATCAATTCCGCGGCCTGGCGGCGGTTGGCGGTTTCGCCTACGCCGACGTACCGGAATCGGCCAAGGGCTGGGCGGCGACCATCCGTTTCAACGATAAGCTGGCGGCGATGTTCACGGAATTTTACCAGCGCCCGGACACCTTCACGCTCGGTGTCTGCAACGGCTGCCAGTTGTTCGGCCTCTTGGGCTGGGTGCCGGAACCGGGCCTGGCTCCAGAACGCCAGCCACGCTTCGTCCACAACCGCTCCGGGCGCTTCGAATCGCGCTGGACGACGGTGAAAATCGCGAGGAGCCGGGCGATGATGTTCGCCGGCATGGAAGAGATGGTCTTCGGCATCCACGTGGACCACGGCGAGGGGCGGCTGCTCTTTCCCGATGATTCGTTGCGGACGCGTCTTGAGTCCAACGGCCAGATGCCGATGTTCTATGCCGATGACTTCGGCCAGCCGACGGAAATCTACCCCTTCAATCCCAACGGATCGCCGGGCGGCATCGCCGGGCTGTGCTCCGCCGACGGCAGGCATCTGGCGGTCATGCCGCATCCGGAACGCTGCTTTCTGCCCTGGCAGTGCCACTGGTTGCCAGAGGAGATGAAAAATCTCACGGTATCGCCGTGGTTGAAAATGTTTCAGAACGCCTTCACCTGGTGCCGGGAGAACAGGTAATTCGATTTTTATTTCGATTTTTTTTCCTGACTCTTTCTGGCGGCGTCACCCCGGCAATGAAGCTCAAACTGGCGGCATAGGCTCTACTTTGAACTGCTACTGAATATGGGACGATTATCTTTTTAATTCATCGTTCCATCAGTTGTTCCCATTCTACGCCCATTGCCGCCGCCAGACGTTTACAGGTGGCCATGCGGGGCCGCGCTTTGCCACTTTCAAGCTTGGCATAGGCGGGCTGCGTTATACCCATGCGCCCGGCCACATCCTCTTGTGTCAGCCCCAAATGTTCACGCCAGGCGCGGATAAGGGACATGCCGCCAAGGGTGGACATTTTCACCACCTCATGCGGCAAGGTCACCTCTTCATCCAGACGGCCTTTCACATCACCCAGGAGCCGCAGGTATTCGGCATAAGGAACAACGGCGAAAGCGGGCTTGCCGTTATACATCAATATCTGATGGTCAGTAGGTGTGTTCATCGCGCTTTTTAACTTCCTCTACAAGTATGATGGTCAACTCACCATCGGGCGTCACTGTGAAAATCACCCGGTAGCGACCGACACGCAAACGATAATCATCCCGCCCGGAAAGCGCCTTGACGCCCGCGACATCCGGCCACCTGGCCAGTGACTCCACCGCGTCGATGATGCGCTCAATATCCCACCGGGGTAGAGGGACGAGTTGCTTTCGTGCTTTCTTTGTCCAGTTGATGGTGTTCACGAGAAGATTATATCTATTTATAACTCTTTATTCAATACAGCAAATTTGAGGCGCATGTTTTTCCCCTTGCCAGGCAGGGTCAAAAGGCTCACCTATTACCGATAAGTTATTGATTTCATTGAACAGTGACGGTTGTGACAGGTGCTTTCTCAAGTAAATAAAGAACGATCATGTTACTTTACTATGAGTCTTCCAACCGGCAGCCTAAGCGGCAATGGCAACAACAAAAGAATCGTGAAATCAAAGGGGTGGCATGAAATTGCATGAGGCAAAGAAAAAGGCCAAATCCCTTATTTTTCTTAAGGAATACGGCCTTTATGGAACTATATGAAACTTCCCGGCATAATCAGGTGGTGCCGGAGGTCGGAATCGNNGTCTACCAGTTTCACCACTCCGGCGGTGAGGCTGGCTTTATACCGCACCCGGCCTGGCTTGGCAAGCGGCAATGCAAGCGGTGACGCCGCAACGGTTGCGGAAACGGGGACAGTTTGGTAATGCCACGCTCAACTTTTTCCCGCACACAACCATGAGCCAGCCCTTTCAACTCGTTTCTCCCTATCAGCCCGCCGGCGACCAGCCTCAGGCCATTGCCCGGCTGGCCGAAAACATCGTCAGCGGCAGCCGCAGCCAGGTGCTTTTGGGCGTCACCGGTTCCGGCAAAACCTTC
>DOMU01000138.1:0-6657 GCA_003509305.1 Desulfobulbaceae bacterium
AAAAACCGCCAGGCGGCAGCCGCGCCGCGCCGCTTCCTCGGCATAAGCGGTGATTTTCGCGGCGTTGCCGGCAAAGTCGCCGATAATCGGGTCGGTCTGAATCAGGGCGATATTCATGGGATATTTACTGTTTGCGATGTTTAACCGGCATGATCTTCATCTGTTCGCGGTATTTGGCGACGGTGCGGCGGGCAAGCTGGATATTTTCCCTGGCCAGGCGTTCGGAAATGTCGCTGTCGCTGAGTGGCTTCTTTTTATCTTCTTCCTGGATCATCGCGCGGATGCGGGCTTTAATCGATTCGGCGGCCAGGGCCTCGTCGCCGTCGCGCGGGATGGCGGTCGAGAAGAAATATTTCAACTCGTAGAGACCCTGCGGCGTCTCGGCGTACTTATTCGAGGTGACGCGGCTGATTGTCGATTCGTGCATGCCGATGTCCTCGGCGACATCACGCAGCACCATCGGTTTGAGATAGGCCGGGCCGCGCTCGAAAAAATCCAACTGAAATTTCAGGATACTCTCCATCACTTTGACAATCGTCCGCTGCCTTTGATGAAGCGCCTTAATGAACCACTCGGCGTTGCGCACGTTTTCGGCAACATAAAGCCGGTCGTCGCGCGACAGTTTTTTTCCCTGTTTCAGCATCTTGCGATAATCGCCGGAGACGGCCAGAGCCGGCACGCCGTCATCGTTCAGGCGGATGTAATAATCGTTGTCGATCTTTTCGACATAGATATCGGGGGCGATGTATTTGGTCGTTTCATTACTGAACGGCAGCCCCGGATAGGGCGTCAGTTCCCTGGCGATGAAGTCACAGGCGCTCGTGACCTCGTCTTTCTTGCCGCCGGTCAGGCGCATCAGCTCACGGTAGTTGCGGTTGGCCAGAAGCGCCAAATGATTTCTGACGATTTCTTCGCAAAGGGGCGGCGGATTATCGAGCCGCTCCAGTTGCAGCAGCAGCGATTCGCCGACGTCGCGGGCGGCGATGCCCGGCGGGTCAAGCTCCTGAATGGTTTCGAGGACGTAGGCGGCGGTTTCGGTGTCGCAATCACACTCACGGATGATCTCTTCCAGGCTCGCTTCGAGGAAGCCAAAGCGGTTGAGGTTGCCGATGATGAACAGCGCCACTTCCATTTCCGCCGTCATCAACTCGCTGTGCGCCAACTGCCATTGCAGGTGAGCGGCAAGCCCCGGTTTTTCCGAGATGAAATCGAACTGGCTGGGGACGTCGGCGGCTGGCGTCTCGTGGGCGAAGGAAAAATCGCTGTCGAATTTGTTGGCGTAATCCTCCCAGTTGACCTCGCCGAGGTTGTCGGAAACGGCGACCCGCTCGGTGACATCGCCTTCGTGTTCGGATGCCGAACCGGCCTCGTAGGTGGAAGTCAGCGACGGTGACGGCGCTTCCGCCGCCTCGCCCTGACTGACATCTTGTTCCAGCGCCGGGTTCCGCTCGATCTCGGCCTGCAACGCGCCTTCCAACTCAAGGTGATTGAGTTGCAACAGTTTGATTGCCTGCCGCAACTGCGGCGTCATGATCAGTTTCTGGGCGAGTTTGAGTTGCTGCCGAAGTCCGAGATCCATGGCCTTACATGGTGAAATTCTCGCCTAAGTACATCTTTCTCGCCACTTCACTTTCGATAATGTCGCTGGCGACACCGCTGGTCAATATCTGGCCGGCGTTCATGATATAGGCAAAATCGCAGACCTTCAGCGTCTCGCGGACGTTGTGGTCGGAGATGAGGACGCCCAAACCCCGGTCTTTCAGTCCGTAGATGAGTTTTTGCAGCTCGCCAACGGCCAGCGGGTCGATGCCGGCGAAAGGTTCGTCGAGCAAAATGAACTGAGGCCGCGTCGCCAGCGAACGCATGATTTCGACGCGCCGCCGCTCACCGCCAGACAGGGCGTGGCCGAGGTTTTTGCGCAGGTACTCGATCTTCAATTCGGCAAGCAGTGCGTCGATGCGCTCACGGATCTCGTTTTTTGGCAGGCCGTGCGCTTCGAGGATGATGCGGACATTTTCCTCGACCGTCAGTTTTTTAAAGACCGACGGTTCCTGCGCCAGATAGGATATGCCCTTTAAGGCGCGTTTGTGGATGGGGAGCGTAGTGATGTTTTCGTCGTTCAAAAGGATGGCACCCTCGTTCGGGCGGATGAAACCGGCGATCGAATAGAACGAGGTGGTTTTGCCGGCGCCGTTCGGCCCTAAAAGACCGACAACGAAGCCGGTATGCACTTGGATGCTGACGCCGCCGACAACGGTGCGGCTGCCGTAGTGTTTGACGATATTTCGGGTTTCAAGGATGGCCATGATGATCTCAGCGTTGGCTCATTATTGGGGAAGAACCATCTTGACCCGGTCGCCACTGCCGGTCTTGCCTTCGCCACGCCCGGCGGTCGACGGCTTGCCGCCCGCGAGCACCTCGGAGCGCTCCTCATCAATATAGCGGATGATCTTTTCGCCGCTGACCATATTCTGCCCTTGCCAGGCTTTGGCGTCGCCGATCAGTTGCACCTGCCGTGCCTTGGCCAGATAGATCATCTCGCGTGAAACGCCGAGCCAGTCACCGCGGCTGACCTTGACGTTGCCGACGCAGACCATCTTTTCCACCTTCCTCTCGCCGCCGCCGCCCTTCGTCGCCGCTTTGGCCCCTTTTTTCCCTTCCGGGGTATAGTAAACCGTCATCTTATCGGTCAGGATGCGGACATCGTCCTGACGAGCGTCAACGTGGCCGGTAAACAGCACCGAGTTGGATTTTTCCAGCGACGTCATGTGGTCGGCTTCAACACTGATCGGAGCCTCGTCCTTCTTGCCGGTGGCCGATACCGCCTGGACGGAAGATGTAATGGTCAGGCACAGTATGGCCAGGATAAGAAAAAATGCGCGTGGCATCGGTGAACCCCCTGTTTAAGGTAAAAAGATGTAAGCAAATAACGTGCCCAGCATAACGGCATTCGGAAAATTTGTAAAGCCATCGCCGCTCAAGCCGTCCTTTACTTGTCCGGCGTGGGAAAGTAATATGACGGGTTCGCGGTTATTTTCCCTTTCAGCCTGGTGTCGCTCCATGAAAAAAGAAAGCATTGAAAAAGCCCAGCTTCTCATCGAAGCTCTGCCCTATATGCAGAAGTTCCGCCACAAGACGGTGGTCATCAAATACGGCGGTCACGCCATGGTTGATGACCATCTGAAAAAGCAATTTGCCCTCGACGTGATTCTGTTAAAGCAAATCGGCATCAATCCGGTAATTGTGCATGGCGGCGGGCCGCAGATCAACCAGCTTCTCGACCGTCTCGGTATAAAACCGAATTATGTCCAGGGGATGCGCGTCACCGACGGCGAAACCATGGATGTGGTCGAGATGGTTTTGGTCGGCAAGGTCAACAAGGAAATCGTCAGCCTTATCAACCATCATGGTGGCCGGGCCGTCGGCCTGTCCGGGCGGGATGGCGATCTGGTGCGCGCCGAAAAGATGACCATGACCGCGCCGGTCAAAGACGGCGAAAGCCATCCGCCGGAACTCATCGACATTGGCCGCGTGGGCCGGGTCAAGGGGATTAACTCGGCGGTCCTCGAAAATCTGCATCATGCCGATTTCATTCCAGTCATCGCCCCGACCGGCGTCGGCGATGATGGCCAGGCCTTCAATATCAACGCCGATCTCGTGGCCGGTGCCATCGCCTCGGCGCTGCGCGCGGAAAAGCTGATCCTGCTCACCGATGTCGCCGGCGTCAAAGACGTCAAGGGCGTACTGCTGCCAAATCTTACACAAAAAGAGATCGAGCTTTTGATTGCCGACGAGACGGTGGTTGGCGGCATGATCCCGAAAGTCCGCTGCTGCCTCGATGCCCTGCGCGGCGGCGTTACCAAAGCCTGTATCATTGATGGCCGTCTTGAGCACGCCATTTTGTTGGAAATGTTCACCCGCGAAGGAGTGGGAACGGAGATAAGCTGATGATGAATACGACAATCAAAGAACGCGCCGATAAGGTGTTCATGGCCACCTATGGCCGTTATCCGCTGGCGATGGTCAAAGGCGCGGGCTGCCGCCTGTTCGACGCCGACGGCAAGGAGTATCTTGATTTTCTCTCCGGTATCGCCGTTTGCGGCTTGGGCCATTGCCATCCGGCGGTGGTGGCGGCGGTGCAGCGTCAGGTGGCGGAGTTGATGCATGTCTCAAACTTGTACTACACGCTGCCGCAGACCGAGTTGGCGGAAAAACTGCTTGCCCACTCGTTTGCCGACAAGGTTTTCTTCTGCAATTCCGGCGCCGAAGCCAACGAGAACGCGCTGAAACTCNNGCGCCGAAGCCAACGAGGCGGCGATCAAACTGGCGCGCAAAGCCAGCGCCCCGGAACGCTTCGAGGTGATTTCACTCCTTGGCTCGTTTCATGGCCGGACGCTGGCGACGGTGGCGGCCACCGGCCAGACCCGTTTTCATCAGGGTTTCGAGCCGATGCCAGCGGGCTTCAAGCACGCGCCCTTTGGTGACCTTGCGGCCCTGGAACACATGATTAGCGCCGGCACCTGCGCCATTTTGTGCGAACCGCTGCAAGGCGAGGGCGGCGTGCGGCCTTTATCACCGGAGTATCTGCGCGGCATCCGTCAACTCTGCGACCGCCACGGCCTGTTTTTGATTTTCGACGAGGTGCAGACCGGCATCGGCCATACCGGCACGCTGTTTGCCCATCAACAGCTTGGCGTCGAACCCGACATTATGACCCTGGCCAAAGCCCTGGGTGGCGGCCTGCCGATTGGCGCCATGCTGGCGCGGGAGCATATCGCCGCCGCCTTTACGCCGGGGACACATGCCTCAACCTTTGGCGGCAATCCCGTGGTCTGCGCCGCCGCGGGTGCCGTGCTGGATATCATCCTCGCCGACGGTTTTCTCGCATCCGTGCGGCGGAAAGGTGAATATTTTCAGGCCGGTCTGCAAAAATTGGCCGCGCGCTTCCCGGCGGAAATCGCCACGGCCCGTGGCATGGCTTTGCTCTTGGGCCTGGTCTTTACGGAAAAAGGGGCGATGAAAGGTGGTGAGGTAGTGGCGAAGATGATGGAGCGCGGGTTCCTGATCAATTTCACCGCCAACATTGCTCTGCGTTTCGTGCCGCCGCTCATCGTCAGCGAGGAAGAAATCGACCTGCTGCTGGCGGCGCTTGGCGACGTGCTGGCCGAAGTCTTTTCTTAAACCGCCGCGGGCGGCTCACATCCCGCCCGCCTGGTGAAATCCTTGGCGAAGCATCCGGAAAACCTTTGCGTTTCCCTTTATTATCATGTAGGTATCTTATCCTTCCACCCCATCTTTCGGGCGGTGTTTCTCTGTATCCAATCACGAAAAACATCATGACTCCACGACATCTGCTGGCATTGGCCGATTTTTCCGGCGAGCGACTCCGCGCTCTCATCGACCGCGCCCTGGTTCTGAAACGTGAACGCCAAGCTGGTGTGCGTCATCAGCAGCTTTCCGGCAAGATCATCGGCATGATTTTTGAGAAGCCCTCGACGCGGACACGGGCATCTTTTGAGGCCGCCATGTATGGCCTCGGTGGCCTGGTGATGTTTCTTTCCGCCCGTGACACGCAACTGGCCCGCTCCGAGCCATTGAAGGATACGGCGCGCGTCATGTCACGCTACGTCGATGGCCTGGTTGTCCGCACCTTCGGGCAGAAGGTGGTCGAGGAACTGGCCGAATATTCGACGGTTCCCGTGATCAACGCCCTGACCGACCTGCATCATCCGTGTCAGGTTTTGAGCGATATCATGACCATGCTCGAGAAAAAGGGCGACATCGCTTCGCGGCGGGTGGCCTGGGTCGGCGACGGCAACAATATGGCCAATTCCTGGATTCAGGCCGCCGGTAAACTGGGCTTTTCCCTGACGCTCGCCTGCCCGGAAGGCTACGAGCCAGACGCCGATATTCTGACCGCCAGCCGCGCCGAGGCGGCAAAACCGATTACGCTCGTGCGCGAACCGGCGGCGGCGGTGCAAAACGCCGATGTCATCAACGTCGATGTCTGGGCCTCGATGGGCCAGGAAGCCGAACAGGAAGCCCGGCTGGAGGTGTTTTCCTCTTACCAGCTCAATGACAAATTGATGAAGCTCGCCGCGCCCGGCGCCATCGTTATGCACTGCCTGCCGGCGCACCGTGGCGAGGAGATCAGCGAGAGCTTGTTCGAAGCGCAGGCGGTAACCATTTTTGATCAGGCTGAGAATAAGATGCACATGCACAAGGCGCTTCTTGAAGCCTTTCTTCTGTCCTGATTATCTATACAATTTTGTGGAAACCAGTATGGACGTGAATAAGATAGTGTTGGCCTATTCCGGTGGCCTTGATACCTCGGTAATTCTGAAGTGGTTGCAGGAAGAGTATGGCTGCCCGGTCGTGGCCTACTCGGCCAATATCGGCCAGAAAGAAGACTGGGCGGCGGTCGAAAAAAAGGGGTTGGCCACCGGCGCCGAGAAGGTCATCGTCTCGGATCTGCGCGATGAATTCGCCGCTGATTTCATCTTCCCGATGTTCCGCGCCAACGCCATATACGAAGGTTCGTATCTGCTCGGCACTTCGATCGCCAGGCCGCTGATCGCCCGCGAGCAGGTGCGCATCGCTCAAGCCGAAGGGGCCGACGCGGTCAGCCACGGCGCCACCGGCAAAGGCAACGACCAG
>DOMU01000138.1:6747-6937 GCA_003509305.1 Desulfobulbaceae bacterium
GGCCAAACCTTACAGCTCTGACGAGAACCTGCTGCATATCAGCTACGAGGGCGGCATCCTGGAAAACCCATGGAACGAAGCCGACGACGCCATGTTCACGCTCTCGGTCTCTCCGGAGGAAGCGCCCGACAAACCAACCTATCTGGAAATTACCTTTGCCGACGGCAATCCGGTCGCTCTCGACGGCGAG
>DOMU01000138.1:6986-7705 GCA_003509305.1 Desulfobulbaceae bacterium
GTCGGCATCAAATCGCGCGGTGTCTATGAAACACCCGGCGGCACCATCCTGCGCGCCGCCCATCGCGATCTCGAAACCATCACTCTCGACCGCGAGGTGATGAAAATCCGCGATTCGCTGATTCCCCGTTACGCCGAACTGATTTACAACGGTTTCTGGTTTTCACCGGAGCGGGAATTTCTGCAAAAGACCATGGATGAATGCCAGGCCAGCGTCAACGGTGTTGTCCGTCTGAAGCTGTACAAGGGCAACTGTCAGCCGGTGGGCCGTAAATCGGATAACTCGCTGTATCAGGAAAGCTTCGCCACCTTCGAGGCTGACCAGGTCTATCAGCAGGCCGACGCCACCGGTTTCATCCGCCTGAACGGTCTGCGCCTGAAAATGCGCGCCTTGCAGGGGAAATAATCATGGCCTCGGAAAAACCCTGGGGTGGCCGCTTCAGCGAGAAGACCGCCGCCTCGGTCGAGGCCTTCACCGCTTCGATTCAGTATGATTCGCGCCTCTACGCCCACGACATTGCCGGCAGCAAAGCGCACGCCACCATGCTGGCCGCCCAGGGTATTCTGACCGAGGCCGAACGCGACGCCATTTGCACCGGACTGGATGAAATTCTGCGCGAAATCGAAGCCGGGCAATTTCAATTCCGCCCGGAACTCGAAGATGTGCATATGAACATCGAAAAGGCGCTGACCGACCGCATCGGCCCGGCTGGCGCCAAG
>DOMU01000138.1:7759-8213 GCA_003509305.1 Desulfobulbaceae bacterium
CAAAAGGCGCTGGTAGGCCAGGCGCGAAAGTATCTCGGCGCGATTATGCCCGGCTACACTCATCTGCAACGGGCACAGCCAGTGCTGCTGTCACACCATCTTTTAGCCTATTACGAGATGTTTGGCCGTGACCGTGGGCGTCTTGCCGATTGCCGGAAACGGATCAACCTGTCGCCTTTGGGCAGCGCCGCCATGGCCGGCACCAGTTTGCCAATCAACCGCGAAATAGTGGCCAATTTGCTCGGTTTTGCCGGTGTCACCGCCAATTCAATGGATACGAGCGGCGACCGCGATTTCGCGATAGAATTTGTTTCNNTGCTGTGTGCAGATACATCTGCATCTGTCGCGGCTCGCCGAAGAGTTGGTCTTGTGGTCGAGCCAGGAGTTCGCTTTCGTCACCATTGCCGACCGCTTCTGTACCGGCAGCTCGATCATGCCGCAAAAGAAAAACCCG
>DOMU01000138.1:8346-20061 GCA_003509305.1 Desulfobulbaceae bacterium
AAATATGACATTCAATGTCGATAGGATGCGGCAGGCGGCGGCCTCCGGCTGTCTCGCCGCCACCGATCTGGCTGAATATCTGGTGGAAAAGGGCGTGCCGTTCCGCGAGGCGCACGGTATTGTCGGGCGCGTGGTGGCCCGGTGCCTGGAACGGCAATGTGAGCCGGAAGCGCTTTCTTTAGATGAACTGCGCGCCTTTTCCCAGGCTATCGGCGAGGACGTTTATCAGCGGCTGACCGTCGAAGGCTCGGTCAACTCAAGGCTCGCCACCGGCAATACCGGCTTGCCACGGGTGACGGAAGCACTTGAAAAAGCGGAACAATTTCTGGAGATACAGGCATGAGGACAGAGTGCAAAAAGGCGATAGTGGTGGNNTTCCAGTCTGCTCGTGGCGGTGGCTTTATTCGGTTGCGGCTACAAAAATCTGCCGGTGCCGCCGGATAAGGTGGTACCGAAGGCGGTGGAGGATCTGCGCTTCGTCGAGCAAGATCGCGGAGGACGGCTGGAGTGGACCTATCCCGTTGAAAGCGTGACTGGCCAAGACCTGCCCGAAATTGATTCCTTCGAGTTATTCCAGGCAATGGTCCCGGAACGGGACTACTGTCCGACCTGTCCGATTCCCTTTGGCCAGCCGCAGGCGCTGCCCGCCGGAGAAAGCACCATTCAGGGCAAAAAACGTACCGCTTCGGCGCCACTGCCGCGCCTGGTGCCTGGCAACAAGTATTTCTTCAAAGTGCGTTCGCGCACCAGTTGGTGGGTATCGAGCGACGACTCCAACGTCGTCACCTTTGTCTGGAAAGTGGCGGCAAGCGTACCGCAGGGTCTGAATATTAAAGCCGGAAGAGAGAATATTGCCTTGGCCTGGCAGCCGGTACGTGTGATGGCCGATGGTTCGCCTTTGACCGCGCCCGCTCATTATCAGGTGCAGCGCAGTGACGATGGCCAGGCCTTTGTCCGTATTGCCGTGGTCGACAGTCCGCGTTATACCGATAACGCTGTCCGCCCAGGTCAGAAATATTTTTATCGCGTCCAGGCCCTGATTCGAGTCGATGGCCAGGAAAGCGCCGGCGCGCTCAGCCATGCCGCCAGCGCCACTCTGATCGAAACGCCACCGCTGGCGCCGCCTTCGGGTGTCGGTATCGCTCTCACCGCCGCTGGGGCGCGGGTGTATTGGGATAGCGCCGAAAGCGCCGCCGGTTATCGCATCTATCGCCGCGCCGCCACCGAAGGTGACTATCAGCGGCTTGGCGATGCCCGTGCCGAAGCCAATATTTTTATCGACACATCGGCCAAAGAAGGTGTGACTTACTTCTATGTCGTTACCACTTTGGGTGCCGATGGCGAGGAAAGCGCTCCTTCGCGCCCAGCATCGTCGCGCTGGTGATTTTGGGGCGGGTTTAAGCCATGCGAGACATTTTCCCGCTTGATTTCTGGAAGATGAGTGGAGCGGGTAACGATTTCATCGTCATTGACCACCGTGATGGCCGTATTCCGGTGGCGCATCAGCCTGAATTTGCCAGGCGTGTCTGCCGCCGGATGTTCTCGGTGGGGGCCGATGGTTTGATCCTGATTGAACCGCCGCGGGATTCCAGTCACGATTTTTCCTGGCGCTTTTACAATGCCGATGGCTCGGAAGCGGCCATGTGCGGCAACGGTTCCCGCTGCGCCGCCCGTTTCGCCCGCGCCCATGATGTCGCCCAGGATCATATGCGTTTCGCGACGCTGGCCGGCATTGTTCAGGCCGAGATGGTGACGGACAGCCGTGCGCGGGTGTTTTTGCCGGTGCCTCCATCTTTACCCTCAGGCGTCGTGGTCGAAGTCGAAGGGCGGAGGTTGGCCGGTCACCTGCTGACAGTCGGCGTGCCGCATCTGGTGCTGTTTGCGGAAGAAAACGATATCCCAGTCGTCCGCTGGGGACGTGAACTCCGCATGTCATCGCAATTTCAGCCCCATGGCGTCAATGTCAATTTTGTCCGCCCGGCCACGGGAAACCGTATTCATGTCCGCACCTATGAACGCGGCGTCGAAAACGAGACCATGGCCTGTGGCACCGGGGCAGCGGCTTCAGCTATCTGCGCCGCTGCCGAATACGCTTTGCGCCCGCCGGTTACGGTTGTTACCTCCGGCGGCGAGGAACTGATTATCAATTTTACGACGAATGCCAGCGGGGCGATCGCCCATGTCACTTTGGAAGGGGCGGCGCGGCTGATTTATCGCGGTTCGCTCACCGCCGAGGCCCTCGATTAGGCTGTTTCCGGCCCGAGCCTGGCCGGATGATCTTTCAGGAGAGATTATGCAACGTTTTCATGGCGCCTACACGGCACTGATAACACCATTCATTGGCGAAGACGGCAAGCAGGTTGATGAAAAAAGTTTTATTGATCTGATCAACTTCCAGATTGCCGGCGGTATTCATGGTTTGGTCCCCGTCGGCACCACCGGCGAAACGGCGACGCTCAGTTTCGATGAACATAAGTGGGTGGTCGATCTGGCCGTGGCCACTGCCGCCGGTCGCGTGCCGGTAATCGCCGGCACCGGCGCCAACTCCACCGCCGAGGCCATTGAGTTCAGCGACAGCGCGAAAAAAAGCGGCGCTGACGCCACCTTGTCGGTGGTGCCCTACTACAACAAACCAAGCCAGGAAGGCATCTACAAACATTTCCGCAAGATCGCGGAACAAGTTGATATTCCGATGTTCTTGTACAATGTCCCTGGCCGGACCGTCGCCGATATCCTGCCGGAAACCGTCGCCCGGCTGGCCGAGATTGACAACATCATCGGCATCAAAGAGGCGACAGGTAATCTGGCGCGCGTCAGCGAGGTTATCCGCCTGTGCCCGAAAGATTTCATTGTCCTGTCAGGCGATGATTTTACCGCCCTGCCCAGCGTCGCTATTGGCGCCAAGGGCCTGATTTCCGTGGTGTCGAATGTTGCCCCCAATGAAACCGCCCAACTTATGGAAGCGGCTTTGGACGGCGACCTGAAACGAGCGAATGAGCTGCACTATCGCCTGTATCCCCTGATGAAATGTATGTTCGATTATCCCAGCCCGGCGCCGGCAAAGACGGGGGCGCGGCTGCGCGGCATCATCAGAGACGATATGCCACGCCTGCCGATGGATCGTCTGACTGAAGCCAACCCGGCCTATGAGAAACTCGCCAAGGCTATGAAAGACCTGGGGATTTGAGGGATTTGAAAGAAAGCTGAAACACAATGCGTCCCTCCCCCGTTGATGAGGGAGGGGAAAGAGAGCAGAATCAGAACGTATTCTGGTGGCTGAAGTCGCTTACTTCGCGGCGTTTCGGCGCTGATGGGTCATTATCGGGGTAGCCGATGGGGATCATGGCCACCACCTGATAACCGGCGGGCAAGCCAACCACGGCGTCGGCTCCAGCTTGGTCGAACAGGCCGACAATAACCGTGCCCAGGCCCAGGCTGTGGGCGGCCAGGCCGATGCTTTGACTGGCAATTCCGAGATCGAACATCAGCCAGTCGGGGAAACGGGTCGCCTGCTTGCCGTCATACCAACCGGCGGCGTGTTCCTTGCCGCAGACAACCAACACCGCTGGCGCTCCAACCATAGCTTTGGTAGCCGGGTTTTTCGGGGCCAAGGTCGCCTGCAATTTTTCTTTTTGCGCCATATCGGTGACGACGATAATCTCCCAGCACTGGGTATTGGCCCAAGACGGCGACCAGCGCACGGCGTCGAGCACCGTGGCCAGTTTGTCCGCTTCGATTGGCTGATCTTTGAAGCGGCGAATACTGCGCCGGGTTTTAAGTACCCGCATCAATTCGTTTTCCATGGCTTCCTCCATTTATGTTTAGACAAACTTCGCCGGGCGTTTTTCGAGGAAAGCGCCCATGCCCTCTTTCTGCTCTGGGCTGGCAAAGCAATGGGCAAACTGATCGGCCTCGAAATGACAGGCGCGGTCGAGGTCCATCTCCAGGCCGCCACCTATCAGNNGCGAACCGCCAACGGCCCACGGCTGGCGATTTCAGCGGCCAGTTTTTCGCATTCGGCCATAAGCTCGCCGGCGGCGACAACGCGATTGACCAGGCCGATGCGGCAGGCCTCCTGGGCGTCGATGATGTTGCCGCGATAGAGCAATTCGGCGGCAAGACCCCTGCCAACGAGGCGCGGCAGGCGCTGACTGCCGCCGAAGCCCGGTGTTACGCCCAAAGTGACTTCCGGCTGGCCGAATTTAGCCGCATCGCTAGCGATACGGAAGTCGCAGCCCAGGGCCACCTCACAACCACCGCCAAGGGCAAAGCCGTTGATGGCGCCAATTACCGGCTGCGGCAGATGCTCCAGCGCGGCAACGGCCTTCTGTCCGGCCAGGGCAAATTCGCGGGCGGCCAGCGAATCGAGATTTTTCATGAAGGCGATGTCAGCCCCAGCGATGAAGGCCTTGCCAGCGCCGGTGACGATGACAGCGCGGATTTCATCCTCTTTACCAGCGATTTCAGCGCAGCAGGCGATCAATTCGTCAACCACGTCCTTGTTGATGGCGTTCAGCGCCTTAGGCCGGTTGAAGGTGACGGTGGCGACCGCGCCACTGTATTCGACAATCAGGTTCTGGTAATTCATGCCGTTTGTCCTCCGAATGGAAAATTGTGGTGATTTGCTTCCGCAAAAAAACGTCGCGGCCATAATACTCTCTGAAAAGGCCAGCGCGAGGGAAAAATACCATAGGCGGCTCGCCATCGGTCAGGAAAACACCCGGCACCGTTCGCCGATGGAAATTAGATGATGATTCCTGTTGACGGATTCCGGGCAATTTGTAACCTTGGTTTCAAATATTGGACACGACGCTCGCTTAAAACCGTTATGGCGGCGTGTGACCGTATTATTACTTTGTTTTTCATCGTCGGGCATGACGATATGGTGCATTTTATAAACTTGGTTTGCTTTTTTATTCCATAGCTGAGACCGGCGCCACTTTCATTTTCCATTTGGGAGGAAGTATGACCACAGCGATTGAAGAGATCTATAAACCAAAAAATAACGTGCGGGCGATCACGGCTACGTCGCTGTTTGATGGCCATGACGCCTCAATCAATATCATGCGCCGCATTCTCCAGGATACAGGCGTCGAGGTGGTGCATCTGGCACACCACCGCTCGGTGCAGGAACTGGTCGATGCCGCCATCGCGGAAGACGCTCAGGGCATCGCCATGACCAGTTATCAGGGCGGCCATGTCGAATCGTTCAAATATATGATCGACCTCTTGCGGGAACGGGGCGCTTCCCATATCAAGGTCTTCGGCGGCGGCGGCGGCGTCATTGTCCCCGATGAAATCAAAGAACTCGAAGCCTACGGCGTCTGCAAAATTTACTCGCCGGAAGACGGGGCGGCGCTGGGCCTCCAGGGAATGATCAACCATCTGGTCAGTCAGATTGATTTTTCGACCCTGCCCTACCACGCCCTGAACACGGATAAACTCAATCCTGATAATTTCAGCGAGGTTTCCGGCTTTATCACCGCCGTGCAGCAGGCCAAGGCCGAGGCCAAAGCCGGCAAGAAAGATGAATTGGCGGCGCTCATGGCACGGCTCGAACCTTTAGCCGAACGGCACAATCCACCGGTCATCGGTTTCACCGGCACCGGCGGCGCCGGTAAATCGTCACTCACCGACGAGATTCTTTTGCGCTTCCTGCACGATATCGACGATATCCGCATCGCTGTCATCTGCTGCGACCCGTCGCGCCGGAAAAGCGGCGGCGCCCTGCTTGGCGACCGCATCCGCATGAACTCCATCGCCACCTCTTCGCGCATCTATATGCGCAGCCTGGCAACACGCGATTCGGCCACCGAAGTCGCCGAGGCCCTGCCGGAAGCGGTGATGGTGGCCAAGGCCGCCGGTTTTGACCTGATCTTCGCCGAAACAGCAGGTATTGGCCAGGGAGATTCGCATATCACCGAAGTCGCTGATATCTCCATGTACGTCATGACCAGCGAGTTCGGCGCCGCCTCGCAGCTCGAGAAGATTGATATGCTCGACTACGCCGACATCATCGTCGTCAACAAATTCGAGAAGCGCGGCAGCGAGGACGCCCTCCGTGACATCCGCAAACAGGTAAAGCGTAATCGCAAAGCCTTCGAGGTGAAAGATGAAAACCTGCCGGTCTATGGCACCATCGCCTCGAAGTTCAACGACGACGGAGTCACCGCCCTTTATCGTGGCCTGCTCGACATGCTGGCCGCGAAAACCAAGCTGAAGCTGACCTCGAATCTGCCGCGCCCGGCTGGTAAAACCTCGTCGTCGAAGACCATCGTCATCCCCGGCNNAAATCACGGAAACGCTGCGTAAATACCACAAAACCACCACCAGCCAAGCCGAGGCGCTGCGGCAGAAACAGCACCTGCTTGCCGCTGCCGAGATGATCCGCCGGAGCGGCCCGGATGGCAACGAGGAGGCGATGGCCACGCTTTTGAACCTGGCCGATACGCTGAACCCACAGGTCACCCCAGAGACGGAAAAACTGGCCGCCTCCTGGCCGGAAGTGAAAAAGCGGTATTCCGGCGACGAGTATGTTTATACCGTGCGCGGCAAGGAAATCCGCGTGCCGCTTTATACCGAGTCGCTGGCTCATTCCAAGGTGCCGAAAATCTCGCTGCCGCGTTTTCACGACTGGGGCGACATCTACAGTTGGTTACGCCGCGAACATCTGCCGGGATTTTTCCCCTACACCGGCGGCGTCTTCCCACTGAAGCGTACCGGAGAAGACCCAACCCGCATGTTCGCCGGCGAAGGCGGCCCGGCCCAGACCAACCGCCGCTTCAAACTGGTGTCGGCCAACTACGCCGCCAAAAGGTTATCGACCGCCTTCGACTCGGCGACGCTTTATGGCTGGGACCCGGATATTCGTCCGGATATTTACGGCAAAATCGGCACTTCCGGCGTCAGTATCTGCACGCTCGACGATGTGAAGGTGCTGTACAGCGGTTTCGATCTCTGCCAGCCGACGACTTCGGTGTCGATGACCATCAACGGCCCGGCGCCGATCATGCTGGCCATGTTCATGAACACGGCCATCGACCAGCAGCTCGACAAATTCCGCGAAGCCAATGGCCGTGAGGCTGGGCCGGAAGAAAAGGCGAAGATCCGCGCCGATGTATTGAAGAACATCCGCGGTACCGTCCAGGCTGATATTCTGAAGGAGGATCAGGGCCAGAACACCTGCATCTTCTCGATAGATTTCGCGCTGAAGATGATGGGCGACATTCAGGAATACTTCGTCGCCAACCAGGTGCGCAACTTCTACTCGGTGTCGATTTCCGGCTACCATATCGCCGAGGCCGGGGCCAACCCGATCACACAGTTGGCGCTGACCCTCTCGAACGGTTTCACTTACGTCGAGTACTACCTGGCGCGTGGCCTGCATATCGATCAGATTGCGCCGAACCTGTCGTTTTTCTTCAGTAATGGCATGGACCCGGAATACACGGTCATTGGCCGCGTGGCGCGGCGCATCTGGGCGGTGGCCATGCGTGACAAATACGGCGCCAATACGGAATCTCAGCGCCTGAAATACCATATCCAGACCTCTGGCCGCTCGTTGCACAGTCAGGAGATTCAGTTCAACGACATCCGCACCACCTTGCAGGCTTTATGCGCCATCTACGACAATTGCAACAGCCTGCACACCAACGCCTTCGACGAGGCGATCACCACGCCGAGTACCGAATCGGTGCGCCGTGCCCTGGCAATTCAGTTGACTATCAACCGCGAATGGGGGTTAGCGAAAAACGAGAACATGAATCAGGGCAGCTTCATCGTTGAAGACCTGACCGATCTGGTCGAAGAGGCCGTCCTCACGCTGTTTGACCAGATCACCGAGCGTGGTGGTGTCTTGGGGGCCATGGAGACTGGCTTCCAGCGCGGCAAAATTCAGGAAGAGTCCATCTACTACGAGCACTTGAAGCACACCGGGGAATATCCTATTATTGGCGTCAATACTTTCCGCAATCCGGAGCATGACGCCGAAGCCGTCACCGCCAAACTGGAACTGGCGCGGGCCTCCGATGAGGAGAAGAATGCCCAGCTTGAGCGTCTGGCCGATTTCCAGAAACGGCACGCTAACGAAGCCCCAGAGGCGCTCAAAAGGCTGAAGGCGGTGGCGCTTGCCGGTGGCAACATCTTCGCCGAGATGATGGATACCGTGCGCCATTGCAGTCTTGGGCAGATCACCGGCGCTCTGTATGAGGCCGGCGGCAAATACCGCAGAAATATGTAAAGCCATGTGGGGTCAGCCACGAACCCGCCCCACAAACAAAACAACCTCACTAAAGGATACTCCGCATGACCCCTGTGCCAATCGAACCCACTGAAAACGCCTACGCCTATCCTCTTCTGATTGGTCACTTACTGCACCGGCCACGGGCCATAGCTCAGGATCAGGAAATTGTCTACGCCGATGTCATGCGTTATCGCTATCGCGATCTGTTTGTACGCATTCATCGTCTGGCTAATATTTTGCATGATCTTGGTGTGCGTCCTGGCAATACCGTGGCCATGATGGATTGGGATAGCCACCGCTATCTCGAATGCTTTTTTGCCGTGCCGATGATGGGCGCGGTTTTGCAAACCGTCAATGTCCGCCTATCGCATGAGCAGATTATCTACACCCTGAATCACGCCGAAGCCGATATTATCCTGATTAACCGCGTATTTTTGCCGATCCTCGCCGCCATTGGCCCGGAGTTGCGGACGGTCAAACAGTTTGTCGTACTCAACGATGGAGCCGATGAAGGCGTGCCGGATAACTTTGCCGGTGAATACGAATCGCTGCTATCGGGCGCCGCCGACCGCTACAATTTCCCGGAGTTCGACGAAAATACGCGGGCCACCACCTTCTACACCACCGGCACCACCGGCCTGCCCAAAGGCGTTTACTTCAGCCACCGGCAACTGGTGCTGCACACCTTGAGCGCTATGTCGGCTCTGGGTTTGAGCATCGGCGATGCCGGCCTGCGTTCCAATGATGTCTATATGCCGATGACACCGATGTTTCATGTCCATGCCTGGGGCGTTCCCTATATAGCTACTCTGGCCGGAGTGAAACAAGTTTATCCAGGGCGTTACCTGCCCGATACCCTGTTGGGCTTAAAACAGCGCGAGGGTGTCAACTTTTCCCACTGCGTGCCGACGATCCTGCAAATGCTGCTCACCCATCCAAAGAGCGCGAGCGTTAACCTGCTCGGCTGGAAAATCATGATTGGCGGCTCGGCCCTGCCACCCGCGCTTGCGGAAATGGCCAAGGCAAAGGGCGTCAATGTGTTTACCGGTTACGGCATGTCCGAAACTTGTCCGATTCTGACCGTCGCCCAGTTGCCGGCGGAAGAAATTGGCGGCCCGCGGGATACGGAGCTGCGCTGTAAAACCGGCCTCCCCTTGCCGCTCGTCGATATCCGTGTCGCTGATGAAGAGATGAATGACACCCCGCATGACGGTGTCACCATTGGCGAAATCGTGGTGCGGGCGCCGTGGCTGACCCAAGGGTATCTGAAAGACCCAGCACAGTCGGAAGCGCTGTGGGATGGCGGCTATCTGCACACCCAGGATATTGGCCACATCGACGAAAAGGGCTGGCTGCAAGTCACCGATCGCATCAAAGACGTGATCAAGACCGGCGGTGAATGGCTGTCATCCTTGACTTTAGAAAACCTGCTCTCCAACCATCCGGCGGTAGCCGAGGTGGCGGTCATCGCCCTCAAAGACGAAAAATGGGGCGAACGGCCCATGGCCCTGGTGGTGAAAAAACCGAACATGGCGGCCACTGAGGCTGACCTGCGCCAGGTCTTACAGGACGCGGCGGCGGCGGGGAAGATATCACGCTTCGGCATCATCGAGCGCATTGAATTTGTCGATGAGCTGCGTAAAACCAGCGTCGGCAAGCTGAATAAACGGGCGATGCGCCACGTGTATGACAATGAAAGTCAGTGATACGGAAAAATCACAACAGCACGAGGTTATCGCGGTGCATAACCTCGTCGCTGTCCTTGTAGCCAAGAATAGCGGCGATCTGGTCGGAACGTGCCCCTCGGATGCGGCGGGTGTCGGCGGCACAATAGTTGATCAGGCCGACAGCGATTGGACGCTTGTCTCGATCCAGGCAGTGGACGGCGTCACCGGGACCGAAGTCGCCGCGAACCTCAAGAATACCGGATGGCAGCAAACTGCGCCCTTTTTGCACTAGGGCGGCACAAGCGCCATCGTCGAGGATCAACTCGCCCTTCGGTTTCAAGGCGTAAGCAATCCAGTGTTTACGGCTGTGCAGTGGGTGCTTGGCTGGGAAAAAGAATGAACCGATGTCGTCTCCGGCGAACAGGCGTTCAATCACGCGTTCTTCCCGGCCTGGACCGATAAACGAGGCGCCGCCACGGACCGCGACCATTTTAGCGGCGCGAACCTTGGTCGCCATGCCGCCAGTACCGACACCGCTGGCGCTTGCTCCGAGCATCTCTTCAATTTCTTCATTGATTTCGACGATATTGGCCACCGGCTGTGGGTTTTCGAGCTGATCGGGCGGCGCTGGGTAGAGGCCATTAACATCGGTTAAGCAGATACACAGGTCGGCCTCAGTCAGATTAGTGATCAGGGCCGCCAGACGGTCATTGTCGCCGAAACGCAGCTCTTCCACCGAAACCGTATCGTTTTCGTTGATGACCGGCACGACGCCGAAACGCAAGAGTGTAGTCAGGGTATTGCGGATGTTCAGGTAGCGGTGCCGATGATCGAGGTCTTCGTGAGTCAGAAGCACCTGGGCGATGGTGGTGTTGTAACGGGAAAAAAAACGATCGTAGGTGTGCATGAGGATCGACTGGCCGATGGCCGCCAGCGCCTGTTTCTCCCGGATGCCAGCTTCCTGGCCCAGGCGGATACGGCGGCGGCCAGCGGCAACAGCCCCGGAAGTGACGAAAATCACCTCGCGTCCGGAGTTCCGCAGAAACAGCAACTGCTCAACCAGCCTCTCGACCAGCGGCAGGTTCATGCCACTTTCATCGGTGAGAATAGCGCTACCGACTTTGACCACCACGCGCCGCGTTTTGTCGAGCAGCAGCCGTCGCGTGGCGCGGCCATCCTGGTAGGAAAGCTGACAGATCATTGCCCTTTCCTCTCATTCATCGTCGCGAGGCAGGTGAAAATCCGTTGCTTCAGATCGTCGATACCATCGCCGCAGGCACCGGAAATGGCGACGATGTCGCCGTGTGTTTCGGCGAGTTGCCGCGTTTTTTCAGCCAGTTCTTCGGTATCGAGCAGATCTGTCTTGTTCAGAACCAGGATTTTCCGGCGTCCGGCCAGTTCTTTTTTATAGAGTGCCAACTCCCGCTCGATGGTCGTAATGTCCGCTGCCAGTGTTTCGGAGGAGCAATCGGCGATATGCAATAGAATGCGGGTGCGTTCGACATGGCGCAGAAAGGTGTGGCCGAGGCCGACTCCCGCGTGCGCCCCCGCGATCAGGCCAGGGATGTCGGCGATAATGCAGGGTGGATAATCGGGAGATTGCAAGACGCCCAGTTGCGGTTCCAAGGTCGTGAATGGGTAAGGCGCGATACGGGGATTCGCGGCGGAAAGCTTTGACAAAAGCGTCGATTTACCGGCGTTGGGCAGGCCGACCAGACCGACATCGGCGATCAGTTTCAGCTCAATGCGCAGCCAGCGCGCCTCACCCGGAGCGCCGGCGGTGGCCATGCGCGGGGCACGGTTGAT
>DOMU01000021.1 GCA_003509305.1 Desulfobulbaceae bacterium
CGGCGCCGTTTCGGCGATGATCTTGTCCTGCCAGTCGGTGTGAAAATAAGTGAGGGAAGAGGTGAAGGCGCCGAAGGTGACATCGGTGCCGATCTCGTAGGTGTCGCTCTTCTCCGGTTGCAGATCCTTGTTGCCAACATACCAGGTGGCATCGCCCAGATACTCGTTCGGCGCCGGCATCCGGAAGCCCTGGGCGTAGTTGGCGCGCAGCTTCAGCCAGTTTTTCGGCGCGATGACAAGGCCCGCCGACGGCGCGAAATGGTCATCCGATTGGTCGCCCGTCGCTTTCTCGACCGCGTAATGGTCAAGACGGCCACCGGCGGAGAGAATCAGTTTTTCGTCAAATAGGCGGTAACGTCCGGTGAAAAATCCGGCGCTGTCCTCCGACTCGCCGTCGTCGCGGCCATCGGTTTCAAGAGAATACTTCAGATAATCGGCGCCAAAGCTGAGGGTCAGCGCCTCGCCGTTGTAGGTGCCCTGCACCGTGAAAGCCTGATTGTCGAGGTCGGTTTCGCTGATGGCGCCGCCCCACACCGTGTGGGTGGAATCATACCTGTTTTCATCGCGGCCAAACGAGTAGCGGGCCAGCCAGGTGAACAGCCTGTCCTTGTCGGCGCCCGTATATTCCAAACCGAGGTTGGAATTGCGCAGGTCATAGGAATTGTACGTGGTTCCATACGGCCCGGAACCACTGAAGCCGTTGTCCGGCGATTCGGCATCATTTTGGTTATAAAAATTGAAATTGAGGCCGATGCGATGATGCCGCCAAAAGGTATAGCCAAGGTCGAGATTGCTGGCCACGGCGGAGCCGAGATCGGTATGCGCCCAGGTATCGCCGCCGCTGACCTCGTAGGCGTCGCGGCCCTGCTGGCTCACCGAAAATGCCGCGTCGAAACCACTGCCGCCGCCGCGCACGGCGAGGGTCTGTTTGTTCAGGCCGAAACTGCCGAAACCGACCTCCGCCGCGCCTTGCACGCCTTCCTCGCCGCGCTTGGTGATAATGTTGACGACGCCAACCAAGGCCGACGAGCCGTACTGCACCGCCGACGGCCCACGGATGATTTCAACGCGGTCGATGGCGTCGCGGTCAAAATTCATCAGGGCGACGTTGTTGGCGCCGATGCGCCGCCCGTTGACCAGAACCAGGACGCGGCTTGCCATCTCGTTGCCCAGGGTCGGCTGCCCCATGCCGCGAATTGACAGCGCCTGCTGGTTGCCCAGGTTGATCACCTGAAAGCCTTCTTCCACCAGCAATTCGCCGACGTTGGCGGCGGTGGAAGCTCGGATCCGCTCCGGCGACAGCACCGTCACGTTAGACGAAACCTCTTTCAGGCTGGCCTGGATGCGGTCGGCGGTAACGACCACCGTGTCGAGCGTTGTCTCGTCCGCCGCCTGGGCCAGTGCCGAAACAAACGAAGCACTCAGTAAGAGGCTGAAGGCGGCCAGTTTTTTTCTTCGCATCGGGTTCATCTTATTTTCCTTTTTTGTTGGGGACAGATAATCCGGGAAGGCAAAAAAAATCCCGAATTATCAAAAGATAATCCGGGACGCCCTGTTGTCCGCGTATCGCCGCGCCTCCCCGTCTCGTGGGAAGCGTTTATGTATTTTCAGGCAGGTCTTCTGACTCCTGGTTCATCCTACTCACCGCGTCTTCCCAACCCAAAACAGGTCAGTGACTTCCATGCGGTTTTCGTCGCCAGTCACAGCGGCGGGCCCGTCCCCGAATCGCGCGGGGTTCCCTTTTCATCCCTTGCGGGAGCCTGAAAATGCATCACGGTCGGCTTATATACGGGCGCGGCAAGAGTTGTCAACGGAAATAATTTCANNCTGGCAGCCGCCACAGCAATCGCGGTTGAACCAGCCTGACGGCCAAAACCGGGAAAATGGCAACCAGACGGACAGCCACCAGTAAGGCAACAAGCCCGATACGGCGTATAGTGTCTGCCCTCCTGAAAGAGATGATCAATGGCACCGGGCCATCTCCTGAACCCGGCGCTCAAGCGGCCGCTGTCAGTTGAAGGTATCGCAGCTCTCTAAATCGCCGTGTTCATAACCGCGCTTAAACCAGGCCACCCGCTGCGCCGAGGTGCCGTGGGTAAAGGAATCCGGCACGACATAGCCACGGGCGCGTTTCTGCAGGCGGTCGTCGCCAATCATCGAGGCGGCGTTCAGGGCTTTGTCGATGTCGCCTGGCTCAATGATGATTGTACGGGAGCGTTCGGCGTGGTTGGCCCAGATACCGGCATAGCAATCGGCCTGCAACTCGAGCTTCACCTGGTATTTGTTGAATTCAGCGGTTGGTAGCCGATTGCGCAGATTCTGTACCTGCTGGCTGACTCCCATGAGAGTCTGCACATGGTGGCCGACCTCGTGGGCGAGGACATAGGCCTGGGCGAACTCGCCGGGGGCGCCGAGTTTGTTCTGCAAATCATTATAAAAATCGAGATCGATATAGACCTTGCGGTCGCCGGGACAGTAAAACGGCCCGACGGCGGCGCTGGCGGTACCGCAGGCCGATTCGACCATACCGTTGAACAGCACCAGCTTTGGCTCCTGATTNNTGCCTCGCTCGCGGAAGATAGCGCCCCAGGTGTCTTGCGTGTCGATCAAAACCGCCGTGACCATATCGGCCTTCCGATCTTCCTCAGCCGATGGGGTCCGTTGTGTCTGCTGCACTTGCCCGGAACCATCGCCGATCAGTCCGGTTTGCATCAGCATCGCCGGATCGATGCCGAAATACAGAGCCACCAGCACCAGGATGATGGTGCCGATGCCACCGCCCGCCGCCGCCTTGCGGGAAAAGCCGATGTTCCGCCGATCTTCAACATTGTCGCTGCGCTGTCCCATTTGCCACCGCATAGCTGCCTCCGTTATTCTTTGATGCCGGCAATGAACCGGTTCGATTCGGCGATAGCCTGATTCATCTTCTCGGTGAGCCGGGCTATTTCTTCGCGCAAACCGTCAAATTCGCCCCGCAACGAGCCAATCGCCTGGGCGTTGAGATTATGCTTCAGAAACAAGACATTATCATGGAAAATCCGCAGCACCGGCTCCATGCTCTTCTCCGCCTGGCGCATACTGCCAATCATCTGCCGATAGCGGGCTTTGGTCTCGCGCAACCGGGTTTCGCTTTCGCGGCGTAGTTCCTGGCTTTGGTATTCGCCCAGCTCTTGCTGCCATTCACTGAACAAGGCTTCTGACACATCCTCGATCTTGCCGATACGGGCCGAAACATTTTTCGCCGCCGCCTGGCTGTCTTCGTATTCACCGTTCAGCTTGTCGTAGGCCCGCTTCAGATCGCTGTCCTTCAGCCGGACCACGGTGCCGAACTGCTCCAAAGCCGATTTGAACTGCTCCTGCGCCTCGCTCTGGGCGTCGCGGGCGACTTCGACCCGGTCAACCATGATGTCGCGTTTGTGGACGCCGACCTTTTCCATCGCCCCGTAGTAGGCCGACGAACAGGCCGAAACGGCCATCAGACACACGGCGAGCGCCGCCAGAAAAAATAATTGTCGTCGCATATTCCTCTCCGAAAAAAAAATTTGCTGCCGGACTGTCGCAAGCTACAGGGCAATTGTCAAGAAGATGAGGCCAGTCTTTGCCGTTTCTTTTTAAGGGAACAGCGCACGGTACTGGCCATAGCCTTCTTTCTCCAGGTCATCAACGGCAATGAAACGAAGCGCCGCCGAATTGAGGCAGTAGCGCAAACCGCTTGGCCCCGGGCCGTCGGTGAAAACATGGCCCAGATGCGAGCCGGCTTGCGGGCTGCGGATTTCTGTGCGGCTCATGCCGTGGCTGGCATCGTATTCTTCCCTCAGCGCCACGCCCGGCAGAGGTTTGGTGAAACTCGGCCAGCCGCAGCCGGCATCGAATTTATCGCGCGAGCTGAACAGCGGCTCGCCGGAGACGACATCGACATAGAGGCCGGGCCGCTGGTTATCCCAGAATTCATTGGCAAAGGGCGGCTCAGTAGCGGCGTTTTGCGTCACCTCATACTGCAAGGGCGTCAGGCGCTGACGCAGGGACACCGCTTCTGGCCGCCGCTCAGCCGCCGTTGACGGCGGCGCCAGCGAAACCGCCAGCATTGCCAGCATCCCGCTGGCTATCGCCGTCATGAAAAAGTGTGACATGATCGTTCCTCCGTTTGGTTTTGAGCCATACATCCAAACCTTTGGCGTTCAATTCAGTATCCAGCCGCAAAATCGCGCGCATTTGCTGGCGCGGCAAGGTCCAGCCCTGACGCCGCGCCTCAGCATCGTAGAGCCGCCATAAACCGTCGGCGATTCGCTGACAGCGGCCTTCTTCGTCGGGACCGGCCTGTTCGGCAATGGCCACATAAGCGTCGATTAAGCGGTGTACATCATCGCCCCGCGCTTCCGGTTGGCGCAGTTGTGAAAAATGAGTCAGGTAGAGCGCTTTGGGCTGGAGGGCAAGGATGCGCCGGATCGAGCCATGCATGGCCCGCGGATCGAATTGCACCGGGCTGGAAGTGACGATGACGGATTGCCGGCCATCAACATCAAGTTCGCGGTACGACAGGCCGAAGACATCGCCGGTGAATACAACTTTGGCGGCCAGGTCATAGTAACAAAGGTGGTGGCGCGCATGGCCCGGCGTATCGAGGCAGAGTAATTGGCGGTTGCCAAGCGCAAGCGGCGTTTCGTCGTTGGCCGCGATCACCCGCTCCGCGGGAACGGGCAATACATCACCGTAAAGCCGCTTGGTTTCAGCTTCGCCATAGATGGCTTTAACACCGGCCATGAGCTGGCTGGGGTCGATCATATGGCGGGCGCCGCGTGGGTGGACAATCAGTTTGGCTTGGCCAAATTCGCGCATATAAGCGCCAGCGCCACCGGCGTGATCGAGATGGACATGCGTCAGACAGATGTAATCAACATCTTCCCGTTTGAGGCCAAGTTGGGCAATGGCTTGTAAAGCAAGCCCAACCGATGGATTGTGGGCGGTATCAATGACAGCGGCGTGGCCGTGGTCGAGGATAAAATGAATGGCGGCCCGCAATGGCTGTTCATACTGAGCATCAATCGCGTAAACGCCGTTATCGTAGCTGTGGATTGGAATCATGGCCTCTCCTTACAGGCTGTTTTGCGCCATTGAATCTTAAATAATGGTGGCGAGAAGTTCTATTGGAAGCTTTGCCGCGGGTTTAGCCAGGATCCTTTTCACTGTAGCGACTGTTTGCCCCTGGGGAAAGGAGTTTCCGGGAAATTTCCGGCGGTCTTGACGCGCCGCCCTTCTTCCGGTAAGCAGAGCGGACAATGCGGTTTTCATTTTTTCAAAAGAGGTCTTGCACGATATGGAAGAAGTCCCGTTACGTCTCATTCATCCCGGTCTCACCGCCTTTATCGACGACTTCAGCGCCGAAGTGTCAAAGCCCCAGTGGACCTGGATCAGCGCCGCCTGCTCTTTCGGCCTGAATATCCCATGGGTCAAGATGTTCGGTAAACCACGCGTCGGCGAGGATATTTACGACCGCAGACAGGTTCATGCCGATTACCTGGC
This sequence comes from Desulfobulbaceae bacterium, assembly GCA_003509305.1. Lineage (GTDB taxonomy): Bacteria > Desulfobacterota > Desulfobulbia > Desulfobulbales > Desulfocapsaceae > UBA8130. The sequence goes on from DOMU01000021.1 coordinate 5,521, forward strand.
CAGGCATTGCGCCCCGCTCGGCATCGACCCAATGGAAGAAACGCCGTTACTGATCAACTCGTTTTTCGTCCTCACCAATCGTTTCTTTTACTTCGACGCCAAAAAAAAACGCGGTATTCTCAGCACCCAGATGAGCCGGGGCCGGGTTGACCTGCGGGAAATCGACAGTATTACCTGCGAGCGTGGCAGAATCGCCGGTAATATCTTAGGCATCACCATCAATGGCGTGGAACTCTGCGCCATCCCCTTCAACGGTCCCGCCGATGCGCGGGTGGTCGAGACGCTTCTTATCCGCATGAATGGCAGAATGGAAAAATTGTTGGCCTGATACCAGCGCCGCGCTCGTCTGTCATGCCGAAACTGGCGCCGCATAATCGGGCGCCACCATCAAATCAGACAGCTCGTTTTGGTCATCTGGGCGCGGCGGGAAATGCTGACGCAACACCGCGCCGATATCGGTAACGGTCCGGCAGACCGCCGGGCCGTGGTCGCCATGGCGGATGGCCGCAGTCAGGCTATCGACCATGCCGCGCCAACAAGTGGTCTCGATCCGCTCGTTGACTCCCTTATCGGCGAGGATAAACACCCGCCGCTCGAAGACGGAAATGAACAGCAAGACGCCGTTGCGTTCCCGGGTGGCGTCGAGCTGGTGGCTGTAAAAGGAGGCCAGCGCCGCCTCGCCGACTTCTTCTTCCACCTGTTCAGTGAACAGGAACAGCCGTTTCAGGGCCGGCGTTTTTGCCACCAAGAAGCGCAGCGGCAAATAGAAAAATGTCAGGCAGATGAGAAATATCCAGACATTTCCTTGGCCCAGCCACAAGAAGCTTCCTAGCCAGGGCATGGCCAGAAGGGCGAGCGGCAGGCCGAGGAGAAAGCCGCCAACCGTCGCCGCCTGCGGGTAACCGTGGCTGGCCGTGGCGATGGAGACGACGATTTCGCCGGACGTTTCGCTCTCAGCCGCCCGCACCGCCGCTATCACCGCCTCGCGTTCTTCAACTGTGAAAAACGAT
>DOMU01000185.1 GCA_003509305.1 Desulfobulbaceae bacterium
GAGGAACGGCTCTTGCGGGCGGCGCTCGTCGCCGAACGCCACGGCAGCCATCCCATCGCTGAAGCCATCCGCCGCTACGGCAAGGAGCGCGGTATCGTCGATGTTGTCGATATAGCACCCGACAGTGAGGAGTTTCCCGGCAAGGGAATGACGGCGTGGCGTGACGGCGTATGTTTCTGCGCCGGGACGAAAAGCTTTCTCGAAGAGAACGGCGTCGCCCTGGCCGATGCCAAAATGCCGGAACAGCCCGGCGCCTTGGTCTATATCGCCCGCAACCGGCAATTCTTGGGTTTGATCCTCGTCACCGACAGTATCAAGGCCGAGGCGGCGCCAACCATCGCCAGCCTGAAAAAACTGGGGCTGGCCACCTTCATGCTGAGCGGCGACCACGAAAAAGCCGCCGCCTGGGTGGCAAAAGAATGCGGCATCGGCGGCTTCCGCGCCGGCCTTTTGCCGGAAGAGAAAGTAGCGGCGCTACAGGAAATTTCTCCGGCCCATGCCGCCTTTGTCGGTGACGGCATCAACGACGCGCCGGTTCTGGCTTTATCAAGGGTTGGCATTGCCATGGGCGGCATCGGCGCCGCCGCCGCCATCGAAGCCGCCGACGCGGTGATCATGGGTGACTCACCGGCTCAGGTGGCGCGGCTGTTCCGACTGGCTCAAAATGTGCGGGCCAACGTTTATCAGAATATCGCCCTTGCCCTCAGTGCGAAGGCCGTGGTCATGGTCTTGGGCATCGCCGGGATCAGCGGCCTGTGGGAGGCGGTTTTCGCCGATGTCGGCGTCGCCCTGCTGGCTGTGCTCAACGCCAGCCGTTTGATGCGGCAATAGCCTATTGCATCGTGGCCGCGCCAGGCCGCTCGTACAAACACAAAAAGGGCGACCAGCACCAATGCGCCAGCCACCCTTCATCACGGTGAAAAAATTGGTGAATATCGCGGTTTTTACTGACAAGGCACCTGAACAGCGCGCAGCACCGGATGGGCGAACTCGACCCACACCGCGTTGCCTCTGGCATCGTACTGATACTCTCCGCTGACACGGCGCTCTTCGGTGCACATCTGCGGCACCAACTGCTGCATTACCACCGGCTGCTGTTGCACTATCACCGGTTGCTGCATCACCACCGGCGGCGGCACATAGACCGGCTGCTGAACCACCTGCACCGGCGGTCTCGTCGCGGCGACAACCGTACCGGCGACCAAACCACCAACAACCAAACCGGCAACCACGCCGCCGACACCAGGACCGCGATGGCCTCCACGATGATAATAACGTGGCGGCGGAGGAGGTGGGCGGTGCATACCGTACCAACCGGGACCAGGGCCGCGATAATGGTTCCAAGCCATGGCTGGCAAACTGGTGAACAGCATGGCCGCTATTACAAGCAATACTACGGGAACAAGGGTTTTCTTCATATCACTCCTCCCTGGCGCTCGCGCCAATCAGAAAGCTCCTCCCAGACCGAAAAAGATAATCATCAACGTTTTACCGGTCAAATACTCTTGCCAGCAACAAAGAGGGACGCCGTGGGCAGGAAACGGTAAAACTTCCCCTTTTTCAAGCCAGACGGCCACAGCATTTTTTATACTTTTTGCCGGAGCCACAGGGACAATCGGCGTTACGGCCAACCTTTTCATGCTCGCGGCGGATCGGCTGCGGCGCCGTGTCACCCGCGCCCTCATCAGAACGCCGGGCAAGACGTTCTTCCTTTTCCTGCATCCGCCGCCGCTCCTCCTCCATCCGCTCAACGTCTTCCTGACGCATCACTCGCCATCGCATCAGCGATGAGACCGTTTGCAGACGGATAATCTCCATCAGTTTGCTGAAGAGCAGAAAGCCTTCCCGTTTGTACTCGATCAACGGATTTTTCTGGCCGTAACCGCGCAAACCGATGCCCTCTTTCAACTGATCCATGGCCAGGAGATGTTCCTTCCACAGCGTATCGACCGTCTGTAACAGGAAGAATCGCTCCAGTTGCTTCTGGTTTTCCTGACCGTTCACTTCGGATTGCCGGGCATAGGCGGCTTTGACCGCCTCATTGGCCAGTAGCAACAAATCCGCCGGTTTCATGCCGGCTTTGGCCTCGTCCGCCACCAGCGTCTGCACCGTAAAGACCTCGTTCATCCGCGCCGTGAATCCATCCCAGTCCCAGTCAATGGCGTCGTGGCGGCTGTTGGCGCATTCGCCGACAATCTCCTCAACCGTTTCCCGCATCATATCCTCGACCACCGCGCTCAGATCTTCGCTGGTCAGCAATTCGCGCCGCCGATGATAAATCACCTCACGCTGCTTGTTCATAACGTCGTCGTATTCAAGCAGGTGCTTACGCACCTCGAAGTTTCGAGCCTCGACCTTCTTCTGGGCGTTTTCGATGGCGCGAGTGATCATCGAATGCTCGATCGGCTCGTCTTCCTCCATACCAAGCTTGTCCATAATGCCGGTGATACGATCCGAGCCGAAGATGCGCAACAGATCGTCTTCAAGCGACAGATAAAAACGCGACGATCCTGGGTCACCCTGACGACCGGAACGGCCGCGCAACTGGTTGTCGATGCG
>DOMU01000005.1 GCA_003509305.1 Desulfobulbaceae bacterium
CAGTGAGTCTTTCCCGGATATCCTGGGCCTGGTCCGCGCCTGCTGTTTTCGCGCTGCTGCTGTCCATCACCTATCTGTCGGCGGTAACACCGGAAAAGACCTCGGCTGCGCGCAAAGCCTTGGTTTGGCTTGGTAGCTTGACACTCATCCCTTCCGCATTTGTGGTTTGCCTATGGTTGAACCGGTGTCGATGGTATCAGCCAGAAACGCCTTTTTCTGAACCCTATGCCACCATTTTCCTGCTGGCCGCTTATCTGCTGCCTCTTTTTCTTTCTTTGTGGCTGCGCGGCAAAAGGGCCTGGGTGAACGCCATTGCCACGGTTTGGGTTTTTGTTTTGACAGTGGCCCTTTTCTCCGCCTCCGGCAAACTGTCTTGGCCGTTGTTTTTTATCCTCACTCTTGGCGCCGTCGGCCTGATTCAGTGGGGCTTGTTTGAAGGCCGCCCGGCCATGGTCAATCTGGGATTGGCCGGTTTCGCCCTGGATGTTTTGTGGTTTTATTTTTCCAATGTTTTCGACAAAATGGGCCGGTCGCTGAGCCTGATCGGCCTGGGTATTCTCTTTCTCGTTGGTGGCTGGCTGCTGGAAAAAACTCGGCGGCGGCTGATGACGAAAATGAACGGAGGCCAGCCATGAACCGGATGAAGAAAGGCCTGGCGCTGGCCCTGATTCAGCTCCTCCTCGTCGCTTCTCTGGGCGGCAAGCTGCTGTATGACCGCCATACGCTGCCGCGCCTGTGGGTGGAAACGGTTTCCTTCGATCCCAACCTGCCAATTCGTGGCCGCTATGTCCGCCTGCAAATCCTCGTCGAGCCAGACGCCGAGTTGCAAAAAAACAAAACACGGTGGCAGAAGCCAGTCCGGCTGCGTGTCGAAAATGAACGCCTGATTGCTGAATCCATCCCCGCGAAAAAGGCGAAAACCCACATTCGTTTCATCGAGCGTGGCAAAGAGAAAGTGCCAGTGTTGGATGAGCGCCTGGCCTTTTTCCTGCCGGAACATGTCCCCGACCCGTCCATCCGCCCCGCTGGAGAAACTTTATGGGTCGAGGNNATAAAAAGGGCCGCCGCGCCCGATTCGTCTGGGGGTGAAAAAGGGCGATGGCGCCGCCATCGAGCCGCTGGCGTTGCGTTGAAAACAGAGCCGGTTCCGACGGTTGACAATTGGCCATGGCCGGGTATAGTCGCGCTTTCTCTTATCATGCCGTATCTGGCGTCTTTCCTCTTTTCAGACAAAAACACCATGAATACCCTGACTGATATTTTTACCCCGGAAGCTTTGCGAAAGCTTTTTCCGCCGCAACGCACCAACGAGTTTTTCGAGGCCCTGTTCGGTGATGCCGACGATGGCGCCTACGATATCAGCTTGGCCTATCGCGGCAACAGCGATAAGCAGTTGTCACTGGAGTTTCTTTTGCGGCAGCGCCCCGGCCAATGCCTGGTGTGCAGCCTGACCCGTGGCCTGCCGCCGGTCTTCAGCCGCCATCCGATCATTAATGTGGAAGGTCTGGCGCGGGACATCGACAAACTGGCCGCTGGCCGTTTCCATTGCACGGACTGGCAACTCGGCGAGACTATTCAGGAGAACGAGGCCCTGCACCGCATTCCCCTGACTATTAATATCGCAGTGGCGTAAGGCACTGGAACGAAACCATGACCAGCCTGGCCGGTGAATGTTTAATGCTGGGTTTTCGCGGCAGCGGTATTGACCGCGACAGCGCCATCGCCAAAGCGATCAAAGCCGGGCAAGTTGGCGGCGTCATTCTTTTTGACCGGCATCTGGCGACAAAGAGCCAAGAAAACAATATCATCAGTCCGGCACAAACGCGACGCCTGGTCGCCAATCTCAAAGACCTGGCGCAGGATGACCTGCTGGTCGCCGTCGATCAGGAAGGCGGAGCGGTCAGCCGTTTTCAGGCCGAACGTGGTTTTCCGGTCAGTGAGCGGGCGNNCGGGCGACGCTGCTCGCCTCGCATCCTGATACCAATGTCACACGGGCCGCCGCTCGCCAGACGGCGACCATGCTGGCTGAATTGGGTATCAATTTCAACCTGGCACCGGTCGTCGACCTGAACAGCAATACGGAAAATCCAATCATTGGCCATTACGGCCGCAGCTTCGGCGCCGACCCGGTGACAGTCGCCCAACACGCGGCGGTTTGGATCGAGGAGCACCGGCGCCTGGGCGTTGCCACCTGCCTGAAGCATTTCCCCGGCCACGGCAGCTCGCGCCATGATTCCCACCTCGGTTTCTGCGATATTTCCACAAGTTGGGATAAAAAGGAACTCGTGCCATATCGGGCGCTCATCGACTGGGGCCTGGCCGACGCGGTGATGTGCGGCCACCTCTTTCACCGTGGCTTCGATGCTGAATTTCCGGCCACGCTATCACCCACGATTATCGGCGGCCTTTTACGGCGTGAACTGGCCTTTGACGGCGCCGTCATTACCGATGACATGCAGATGGCGGCAATCACCAGCCGTTTCGGTTTCGCCGAAGCCAGCTGGCGGGCGCTGGCCGCCGGCATTGACATTGTTCTAATCGGTAATAATCTTGTCGAGCTTTCCGATGCGCCCGGCCAGTTTGCGGAGGCGGTTGACAGGGCTTTGCGTTGCGGCCAACTGACCGAATCGCGTATCGAGGAGGCACGGCGGCACATCCAGCGGTTGAAACAATCCATTTCGGAGCGACCATGAACGAGCGGCAGACCCATTCCCTGATTATTGGCTATTGCATGTGGATTTTCGGTTTTATCGGCGCCCATCGTTTTTATTACGGCAAGCCGATTTCCGGTACCATTTACTTCTTTACCCTCGGTATTTTCTTCATCGGCTGGATCGTCGATCTGTTTCTGATTCCTTCGATGCAGCGTGACGCCGATATCCGTTTCATCCCCGGCCCGGTCGACTTCAATATCGCCTGGCTGCTCCTGACCTTTCTCGGCCTGTTCGGCATCCACCGCATGTATATGGGGAAATGGATCAGCGGTCTGATTTATCTGTGCACCTGCGGCCTGTTGGGCCTGGGCTATATTTACGATTTCTGGACCCTGAACGACCAGATCAGCCTGGTTAACGGCAGAACCGCCTGAGTTCTCATGGAGAAACCACAGATCGACTATCCCTGCCGCTGGCAGTACACCGTCGTCGGTGAAAACGAGAACGCTCTGCGAGAAATTCTGCTGCTCGCCTGCACCCCAGCCGAGGTGGCGATCCAGTTTTCCCACCGCAGTGCCAGCGGTAAATATGTCAGCCTGAAGGCCGAGGTGACGGTGGCTTCGGAAGAGGAACGGAACAGCATTTTTCGCCAGATTCAGGACAACTCGGAAGTCAGGTACGTGCTGTGAGCGACGGTACAATGATTCTGGCCGTTGATTGCCATGTGCACCTGTATCAATTCTCCGACCTGGCCGGGTTGCTTGCGGCGGCGGTGGCCAACAGCCGGAAAGCCTGCCGGAATATTGCAGGCATGGCATGGCCGGCGGACGGAAGAGCTGTCCTGCCGACGTTGATTCTGGCGGAACCCAAAGGCCGCGATAGTTTTGCCTTAATGCTTGAGCTGGCGGCGACGCCGGAAAATAACGTTTCCGGCTGGCGCTGGCGCTTGGGCGAAGACGGCTTGAGTGTCTTCGCTGAAGGAGAGGACGGCGCCACCGTTCTCATCATTTCCGGTCAGCAGGTGGTGACGGCGGAGCGTCTGGAGATACTGGCCATCGCCTGCCGCCAGGACTATGAGGACGGCCAGTCGTTTACCGACACCATGTGCGCCATTGGGCACGCCGCTTTCCCGGTTTTGCCCTGGGGCGTCGGCAAATGGCTGGGGCGGCGCCGGCGGTTGCTTGCTTCTTTTATTGGTCAAAGCAAACCCAATGATTTCGCGCTTGCCGACACCTCCTCCCGTCCGGCCTTATGGCCTGAACCACTCTTTGCCGCCGGCAATCACAACCTGACCATTCTTCGCGGCACCGACCCGTTGCCACTGACTGGACAGGTGGAAAAAACCGGGACTTTCGGCAGCCTCGTCGCTATCCCTTTCGATCCGGGGCGACCAGCGGCTTCCCTGCTTGCCAGTCTGCGCGGCGGTTCCTTGAATACTGTTTCTTTCGGACAGCCGGATTCCTGCCGCGCCTTCTTCAACGCGCAAATGGCTTTGCGGTGGTCACGCGCCACTGGCTGAGCCACACATTTTTATACCATCAATCGCTCTGGCGAGACGGCGGTGAAAATTCATGAAATTTGCTAGCGCCATCCCGCCATCACATTTCTGCCACTGGCGCATTGACAATATCGCCGTCCAGCGGTAGCATGATTTCGGCGCTTTTCCGTACCAAAAAACCGCAATGACCATGCGGAAATCGGCGCCCAACCCGCCCAGATATTGGTCTGGATTGGAGATGATCGATTGTGAAAAGACGAGCTTTTATCCAATTACTTTTCGCCGTTTCCTTGGCGCCCGCCGAGGCTATGAGCACCATTAATCAACTCGGTAACGGCAATAAGAAGATTGTCCGTCCCAACAACAATGGACAGATTGTAACGGAAGAGAACAGTATCGGCACTGGCGTTCACTCCAGCGCTGACGCCTCATTTGAGGCTCCGGACTTCAACGATAACATCAAGGATTATCTCTCGAAGATCCGGGTGCCAGACGTCTCTCACCGTGACGACATCTATGCCACCCCTCAGGAATTGCAAATACTGCGCCGGATTTCCGGACGGTTCCGGCAAATCGTTTTTCTGAGGGGAGATGCCAATTTTTCCATCATGAACTTCGATGAAGCCCTGAATTTTGCCAAAACCCATGCCAAAATCGAGCCGTTCGACAAAGACGAAATTGATTTGATGGAGTTGCTTTTCTCCCGTAACGCTCGCGAATATGGTTTTTACGGAGAAAAACAATCGACGGATATTACCGATATCATCGACCGGCGTGACATCTACAAGGTACCGTACAGTGGTAATTTCCTGTTCAGGGGGATATCTCTTGAAAAATTCGACCAGATTCAGAAAGATATGGGTCAGGATCTGATCCTCACCTCCGGCATTCGCAGCATCGTCAAACAATTTTATCTCTTTATCAACAAAGCGCTGCGTTTTGACGGCAACCTTTCCTTAGCCTCCCGCTCTCTGGCGCCACCAGGCTATTCCTATCATGCCAACGGCGATTTCGATGTCGGACAGCGTGGTTTTGGCGCCGAGAATTTCACGGAAAATTTTCTTGACACCTCAATCTACAAAAATCTAAGCAAACAGGGTTATGTGCAGTGTCGCTACGGACGCGACAATCTTTTAGGAGTGCGCTTCGAACCTTGGCACATCAAAGTGATCTGACTATGAAGCGGCTACTTCTCTCTATTCTCCTGTGCTGCTGCCTGCTCAGTACCGACGCCACCGCCAGTAACTCACCACTGGCTTTTTCCCTGCACAAACTTGGCAGCGGCAAAGGCGGCAATACCATTCTCGTCATCGGCGGCATTCAGGGAGATGAACCGGGTGGCTTTCACGCCGCCTCGCTTTTGATCACTCATTATACCATTGAAGGTGGCAATCTCTGGATTGTGCCGAATCTCAACTTTCCGAGTATCATCAATCGCTCGCGTGGGGCGAACGGCGATCTGAACCGCAAATTCGCCGCCATTGCCGCCACCGATCCCGATCTTGAGGTAATTCAACGTATCAAGTCAATCATCGTCAACCCAAACGTCGATATGGTCCTCAACCTGCACGACGGCAGCGGTTATTACCGGGAAAAGTATCAGGACGATATGCACGGGCCGCATCGCTGGGGCCAAAGTGTGATTATCGACCAGGAAAATATCGAAACCGCCAAATTCAGCGACTTGGGTGACATTGGCCGCAAAGTTGTGGCTAATGTCAACAACGGGCAGGGAGAAAAGACGAGCTACAGGCTGAAGAACACCAAAACCAGTGAAGGCGATACGGAAATGGCCAAAAGCCTGACGTATTTTGCTATCAAGCAACACAAGTCGGCTTTTGGCATTGAGGCGAGCAAATCCTTAAGCAAGGCCGCGCGAGTCTCTTCCCATCTGCGGGTGATTGAGGCGTTCATGCGCTACGCTGGCATCCACTTCAAGCGCAGCTTTTCCCTGGATGTGGCCAGTGTCGAGCGCGCCTTGTCCGACAACCGGCAGATCGCTTTTTATGACAACCGCGTCTATCTGGGGATGGAAAATATCCGCAATAAGGTCAACTATTTTCCGGTTTCACGAAAACGCGCCCTTGATTTTTCCACCCGGAATCCGCTGATTACCGTGGTGCCTTCCAACCAGAAATTCGACGTCTTTCATGGCAACGAAAAGATCACCACCCTGTCGCCGGAGTATTTTGATGTCGATGAGGCCGAACACCCACCGAAGGTGCGTTTCCTCGTCGATGGCCAGGTTATTGACGCAAAAATGGGCCAGGTTATCCGCGCTCAAAAACAAATTTCCGTGGTGCCACTCAAAGGCTACCGCGTTAATTTTATCGGTTTCAGCCAGCGCGGCACCCGCGATGAGGCTGGAATAACTATCAAGAAAAAGGATTTTATCAAAAGGTATTCCCTGAACACCAAGGGGAATGTCTTCCGCGCCGAATTCTATCGTAATGACCCAAAAACAAACGGCGAAAAGTTCGCCGGTATGGTCAATATCAGCTTCGCCGACGATAACACCCCCACCCAAGTGGCTGCCGCGATGCTGCCCGAATCGGAAATTATCCGGGAAATCGCCATCCCGGAAACCAAGAAGTAATCTAATCTGTTCCGCGGAGTTTTTCTCCCGCCTATGGCTTTTCTTCATTCGTAGCCGTCGCGCCATCCGTATCGCCACATTCACTGCCACTTTTGCCGCCGAACAGCCGCACGGCGATGACGCTGATTTCGTAGAGGACCATCAGCGGCACGGCCATCAGTAACTGGTTGACCACATCCGGGGTCGGAGTGAGAATGGCGGCAACAATAAAATTAATCAGTATCGCGTAGCGGCGGTGGCGGCGCAGCCTCGCCTGCGTCACAATGCCGAGCCGTGCTAAAAGCACCATGAAAATCGGCATCTCGAAGATGACGCCAAAGGCCAGGAGCAAACGGAGGGAGAGAGAAAAATACTCACTGACGGCGGGCAACGAGGTGAGGTAGGCGTTGCCGTAGCCAACAAAAAAGCGAAAGGCGGGTGGAAAGACGACCAGATAACCGAAGGCGGCACCGCCGATAAAACACAGACTAGAGAGGATAGTGAAAGGCAGGACGACTCGTTTTTCGTGACGATAGAGACCGGGGGCGACGAAACGCCAGATTTGCCAGAAAACGATGGGGCTGGCGAAAATCAGGCCGCAGACCAGGGCCAGCTTGAGATAAAAAAAAATCCTTCCTGATACGAGGTGAAAATCAGGCTGCCGCCGGCGGGCAAAACGCTGGTCAGTGGCCGGAACAGCCAGTGGCTGATTGGTTCGATAAAGACGTAGGCCGCGACCGCCGCCACCGCCACCGCCGAGAAAGCGATGACCAGGCAGGAGCGCAGCTCGCGCAGATGCTCAACCAGGGATTGGTCAGACAAATTTTCCGGTTCGTTAGTGACAGGCATAATTTTATCCTCTGAAATGGAGCCAGCGGTTGCGCCCTTTAACACACGGGCGGCCAACTTGGCAAGCCGTTTGGCGGGAAATGCGCGGCCTGCCTATCGCCAGATGCCACTCTGTTGTCTTTGACGGTGCAATTTTTCTTTTATTCCGCGTTACTCGACAAATTACCGGGAATCGTCTACTCTGACCCGGTTATCATAACGGATGCGCGCGGTAATGCGGCGGCAAAAATCTCTCCTCCATTTTTCTATTTGACGATGCTCCAGGAAACATGCCGGGTTATCCGGCTGGAACGCCTCTCCACCGACACCTGGCGTCTGTTTCTAGCCGCGCCCGGCGTTGCCGCCCGTGTCCAGGCCGGTCAGTTTGTCATGCTGGGTCTCACCGCCGGTTACGATCCTCTCTTACGCCGTCCTTTTTCCGTCCACTTCGCCGAAGATGGTGAACTGGTCCTCTATTTCCGCGTTGTCGGCAAGGGCACGGCCATGCTGGCCACCGTCAAACCTGGCGATGAATTACCCCTTTTAGGGCCGCTGGGTAACGGCTTTATTTTGATGCCAGCGCCAGCCTTTGTCGTTGGCGGCGGGATCGGTGTCGCGCCTCTGCTGTTACTGGCCAAGGAACTGGCTGGCCGGGACAACCAGGCGACGGCAATCGTCCTTGCTGGCCGAGCCGCCGCCGAAGTGGCGCCGCTGGCCGATTCTTTCCACCGCTGGACAGATAATCTGGTTTTGGCCACCGACGACGGCAGCTCGGGTTTTGCGGGCAGGGCGGATGAGGCTCTGTCCTCCCTGAATCCAGCGTCTGGCTCCGTGGTCTACGCCTGTGGGCCGCAGCCAATGCTTGCGGCCATCGCCAGCTTTTGCCGAAAAAAACGAATTAAGTGCCAGGTTTCAGTGGAAAGCGCCATGGCCTGTGGCATGGGCGCCTGTCTCGGCTGCGCCCGGCCAGCTATCGGCGGTGGCTACGTCCATGTCTGCCTGGATGGCCCGGTCTTTGACGCGGAGGCCTTGCCATGGGATTGACGGTTTCTCCCGATTTAACAGTGAATATTGGCGGCCTGACGCTAAAAAACCCAGTCATGACCGCTTCCGGCACCTTCGGCTATGCCCGTGAATTCGCGCCCTTCATGGATATGTCGCGACTGGGGGCGATTATTGTCAAAGGTATTTCGCTTGCGCCCAAGCCCGGCAACCCGCCGCCGCGCATCATCGAGACCGCCTGTGGTATGCTCAACTCGATTGGCCTGGAAAACGTCGGTGTCGAGCGCTTTATCGCCGAGAAAATTCCCTATCTGCAAGGCCTCGATACACCAGTCATCGTCAATATTCTCGGTGATAGCCTTGAGGACTACGGCGAGATCGCCCGCCGCCTGTCGGGCGTCGCCGGTATTGCCGCCTTAGAGGTGAATATCTCCTGCCCCAATGTCAAACAAGGCGGCATCGCCTTTGGCGCCGACCCCGTGGCCGCCGCCAGGGTCACGGCGATGGTAAAGAAAAACTGCGCCCTGCCGGTGATGGTCAAACTGTCGCCGAATGTCACCGACATTACCGTCATCGCCAGGGCCGTGGAAGAGGCCGGAGCCGATGCCGTATCGCTGATCAATACCCTGCTCGGCATGGCCATCGACATTAACAGCCGCAGGCCGAAACTGGCCAACGTCATGGGCGGCCTGTCCGGCCCGGCAATCAAACCCATCGCGTTGCGCATGGTTTTTCAGGTCAGCCGGGTGGTGAAGATTCCAGTTATCGGTATCGGCGGCATCGTCTGCGCCCAGGATGCGCTGGAGTTTCTCATCGCCGGGGCCAGCGCCGTGCAGGTCGGCACCGCCAATTTCCGCGACGCGGCGGCAGCGGTGAAAGTTATTGATGGCATCGGCGATTGGCTGCGCCGCCAAAACATCGCCAGCGTCG
>DOMU01000199.1:0-248 GCA_003509305.1 Desulfobulbaceae bacterium
AGGGCCGGCCACGGCGCGCCGGGCCGTGTCAGGTACTCAAGCGGTGGCCGCAGGAGCAGCGCGCACAGCGCAGCTGCTGCCAGGTAGTTCCACATAATGGCTTGAGCGACGTCAACGTCAAAGCGCCGGGCCACCTTAAGCAAAACGGAAACCAGCACGCTGCAAACGGCGCTGAAGAGGACGAAAAGCATCTGACGGTATAGGTAGTAACAAGTTAGGCACAAAACCCGATGAGGGCCGTGTATCGT
>DOMU01000199.1:374-11441 GCA_003509305.1 Desulfobulbaceae bacterium
TAACCGTCCACTTGACTTAATGGTGGCAATCGTGGAAAAACTGGATGTGAATACGGTTTGCAAATATTTAGATAAATCGCCGTTCTTTCGGTATCGAATCCGCAACCTAACGCGATCTGAAATACATTGCATATCTTGCTGATTTTTATGCACATGTATTTGGTCTTTTACTGAAACCTCTTTGGCGCGGCGAGCCAAACATAAATTTTTTTAGAAATTTCAGGCTATGAAAAAAATCGTTATCCTCGGCTGTGATGCGATAACCCCCCTGGGTATCGACCTCGACCACGAGTGGCGGCGGCTGTGTCAGGGCGAAAGCGGTATCGGGCCTCTGACTCGCTTTGCCATAAACGATGATTTTCCCGTGCGCATCGCNNGGACAGATTCCCGATGAGCCGTTGCCCAAATATCCATTTCTTACCGCCCGCCATCAAGCCGCCTGGTTTTCGCCGATTTTCAAATACGGCATGTTCTCAGCCGTCCGCGCTCTTAAAAAGAGTGGCATCGTTATCGGCGGGGACATCGCGCCGCGCATGGCCGTCACCTACAGTTCGGCGATTGGTGGCCTTGATGCCGTGCTGGCGGCGGACAGGCAGCTCATGGCCGGCAAGCTTCCCCACCCCTACGCCAATCCAAACTCCTGCATCAATATGATTGGTGGAAAAATCGCCATGGAAACCGGGGCGAGCGGGCCGATCTTCGCCCCCATCTCGGCCTGCGCCACCGGCTTATCTTCGATCCTGACCGGGGCCATGCTGATAGAAGCGGGCCGCGCCGACGCCACCATCTGTGGCGCCGCCGATTGCCCGCTGATCGAACCCATCACCGCCGGTTTTTACACGATGAATGGTGTCTTTCACGACAAGGAGGGAGAGGAAAGCGAGCCAGCGGCGGCCAGCCGTCCATTCTCCCTGAACCGGCGAGGATTTGTCATTTCCGAGGGCGCCGGAGCCGTGATTATCGCCAGCGCCGATTTCGCCCTGGCGCACGGCCTGAAGTGGCGGGAGGAACTGCGTGGCTGGTCGATGGCCTCAGATGCCCATCATTTCGTTGCCCCCTACCTGCCAACCGTTGCCCGCTGTATGGCCGAAGCGATTGCCAATGCCGGCATAAGACCTGGTGATATCGACGCGGTCAATGCCCACGCCACCTCGACTAAAACCGGTGATTTGGTTGAATATCAGGCACTGCGACAGGTATTTGGCGAAAAAATCCCGCCGCTGACCGCCAATAAATCGCAACTTGGCCACTGCATGGGCGCGGCCAGCGTCGTCGAAACCATCCTGGCACTACGCGGCCTCAATGAAGGCATATTGCCACCGACGATCAACTATTTGCCCGACCCGGAAATAGCCCTCAGCGATTGCCTGACCGCCATCGCCCGGCGGCTCGAACAGCGCTCTGTCCTGAAAAATTCTTTCGGCTTCGGCGGCTGCAACGCCTGCGCGATTTTTGCCAGGACTGAATGACGGCGAAGTTTTCAGCAGATTCTTGGCAAGGGTTGGCCGTGTAACGACCTGAGGATGCGTCCGCCGCCCAAGACTGTGCGCAAGGTCACTTGAGCCGCCGCCGCCGGCACAACCCGGCCAATAATTTCCGCCTGCCGCCCCTCATCCATTGCACGCATGGCGGCGAGAATGGCCGCCGCTTTGCCACCGTCACAGAACAGCAAACACTTACCCTCGTTGGCCAACCACAGGGGATCGAGACCAAGCAAAGCACAGGCTGAGAGCACCGCTGGATTAATAGGCAGGCTTTCCTCGTTTAACTCGACCGCGACACCGCTGGCCGCGGCCAGTTCGTGCAAAGACGTGGCCACACCGCCGCGCGTCGGGTCACGCAGAACATGAATGGCGCCGGGAAATTCGCTGATGAGTCTTGCCACCAAACGGTGCAGTGCCACGGTGTCGCTCTGTAAATCGCCTTGCAAAGCGATACCGGCGCGCTGGCTCATGATGGTGATGCCGTGATCGCCGATGCTGCCGGAAATCAGCACAGCGTCGCCGGGCTTAGCGCCAGCCGCGCCAATATTGACAGCCGTATCGACAAGGCCGATACCAGCGGTGGTGATGAAGATTTTATCAGCCTTGCCCTTCGGCACCACCTTGGTATCTCCCGTGATAATCGGCACAGCGGCGTCGCGCGACGCTTCACTGATGGATTTGGTGATTCGTTCCAGTTCAGCCAAAGGAAACCCCTCTTCAAGGATCATGGCCAGGCTCAGGCACAAAGGCGTGGCACCGCGCATGGCCAGATCGTTGATAGTGCCATGCACGGCCAGCTTGCCGATGTCCCCACCGGGGAAAAAAATTGGCTCAACGACGTAAGAATCGGTGGAAAAAACCAACCGCCCGGTAAGCCCAGGCACGGTCAGTGCCGCCGCGTCTTCAAGAGTGTTTTCTTTCTGGCCGGATGAGTTTTCAAGCAGGCCGAGCAGGCGCGAAACCAGCCGCTGGCTGGCCAGGCCACCGCCGCCGTGGTCGAGGGTAATGACAGATGTATCAGAATTCATGGCGGGTCGATCACGAAAGTAAAACTGTATTGTGCCAGGCGGCGCAGGCCCCTTCGCCCGATACCATGCAGGGGCCGATCGGCGTTTCCGGTGTGCAGCGGCGGCCAAAAAGTGGGCAGGCTGGCGGATGGATTTTGCCACGGATGACATTGCCGCAGCGGCAGCCGGGCGGTTCCTTGGCTTCTGGAATTGTCAGGAGAAAACGTTTGCCGGCGTCGAATTGCCTGTACTTACCGCGGATGGCCAAGCCGCTCTGAGGCAGCATCCCCAAACCGCGCCACCGCATATCCACCGGTGCAAAGACCTCGGCTACCACCTGTTGCGCGCGCTTGTTTCCTTGCCAGGAAACCACGCGGCCATAGGCATTGTCGAGATGGAATTCATGAGCGGTAATCCGTCGCGCCAGGAGCAGCAGGCCACTGAGTAAATCCACATTTTCAAAGCCGGCGATGCAGCAAGCCAGGTGATATTTTTCGCTGAACTCGGCAAAGGCCGTGGCGCCGATAATCGCCGCCACATGGCCGGGGCAGAGCAGGCCATCAAGGGCCAGTTCCGGGTCTTGCAGGAGCGCGTGCAGCGGCGCCGGCATCGTCTTGTGAGTCGAGAAAACCGAGAAGTTTTTCACGCCCATCGCGGTGGCGGCCAGAATGGTGGCGGCGACGCCAGGCGTCGTGGTTTCAAAACCGACCGCGAAAAAAATCACCTCTTCACCAGGGTTTTGCTGCGCCAAGGTCAGGGCGTCCATCGGTGAATAAACGATCGACGCTTGGCCGCCGGAGGCCACCGCCGTACTCAAAGAACCGTGGCTGCCCGGCACGTGGAACATATCGCCAAAGACCGCGAGTCTGACACCGGGGTGTTTCGCCAGCGCGATCATCGTGTCGATATGCGCCTGAGCGGTGACGCAGACCGGGCAACCCGGCCCGGAAATCAGTTCGATATTTTTCGGCAACAGGCCACGCAGGCCGCTCCTGGCAATAGCCATGGTGTGTGAGCCGCAAACCTCCATAATTCGCATCGGCCGTTTCACCGCCTGCAGTTCTTGCAGCAGTGGGCGGGTCAAACCAACATCGCGGTATTCGTCGGCATATTTCATCCGAATACACCACCGGAAATTTCCACTCCAGTCTTATCCGCCAATTCGCGGAAAAGATTCAGGTTAATCCGGGCTTCTTCCGCATCAAGGCGATGAATGGCAAAACCGGCATGAATAATCACATAATCGCCGACCTCTGGCCAACGGTCGATAATATCCAGCCGCGCCTTGATTTCGGCGCCACCGGCCTCGACCACGGCGGTGGGATTTGAGAATGGATCACCGGGCTGGCCGCTCGTGGCCAGAACCCGCATCGGAATGGCAATACACATGTCTGAGCCCTCCAATAATCACCTGACCGATGGAAACACCACCGTCATGGACAGGAAAACGCTCGCCACTCAAGACGGAAAAACCATCAAGGCGCAGGCAACGGATAAAACCGGAAAGCAAAATCCGGTTCTGCATACAGCCGCCACAAAGCAGCACGGTATTCAGGCCGGTTTGTTGGCGTAGTATATTGAGCGCCCGGCGGAAAACAGCTATCAGGCGCAGATGAAATTCCAAAGCGATTACCGCCAGCGATTCATTGCGCCCCATGGCCCGCCGGGCAAACCGGATAAGCGCCAGGCTGTCAATTTCCAGATAATCCTTTTGCCGTATCATCATCGCGATTTCCGGGGCATCAGGCTCCGGCGGCGCCGAAAGCCTGTTGTCATCGGCGGCGACAAGCGCCAGGGTTTCCAGTTCAATTGCCGCCTGCCCTTCGTAACTGATTTGCTGGCGAATGCCAAGAAGAGAAGCGATGGCGTCAAAGAGCCGCCCGGCGCTGGTGGTCGGCGGGCAGTTGAAACCGGCGGCCAGCATTTGAGCGACAAATTCTCTTTTGTACGGATCAACGGCGGCAAGCGACGGCGGCAAATCTTTATTCATATCGTCGCCCATGGCAAAAAGCGCCGCCAGGCCAAGACGCCAGATTTCCTGGCTGGCCATATCGCCACCTGGCAAAAGCAAGGGTGAAAGATGGCCAAGACGCCGGAAATCGGTCGGTGTCACAGCGAGGATTTCCCCACCCCATAGTGAGTGATCATCGCCAAGACCGACGCCATCGAGGGTAACGGCCAAAGATTTCCCGTTCAAACCATGTTCAGCCATCACCGCCACGGCATGGGCATGATGGTGTTGAACTTTGTAAACGGGTAATCCGAGATTTTCGGCGTAGCGGCTGCTTGGATAATCCGGATGTAGGTCGCAAACGGCAATCCGCGGCTCAATCCGCCACAGGCGCCGGTGATGGGCGATGGTTTCCTGATACAGGTGAAAAACCGCGTCATTATCAAGGTCACCGATATGCTGGCTCAGATGAATCCGCCGCCCCTCGGCCAGGCTGATGGTTGTTTTCAAGCCAGGGCCGCAGGCAATCAACGGTGGCAAATCCCAGGGCACGGAGAGCGCCGCCGGGATGAAACCGCGTGAACGGCGAACAAGACGCGGACGGCTCTCCGTTATCCTGATTACCGAATCATCAAGACGGGTCAGGATGTCACGGTCATGAACGAGAAAATAATCGGCGACGGCGGCAAGTCTTGATAGCGCCTCGTCGTTGGCGGCGGCAATCGGTTCTCCACTGGCATTACCGCTGGTCATAACCAAGAGACGCGGGCAATTTGATTCCGCGAGAAGTAAATGATGCAACGGTGTTGCCGGCAGCATCAGGCCGATATCCGCCAGACCAGGGGCGATGCCGGTCAAATCGTCTTTTTCCCGCCGCCGGAGCAGCACAATTGGCGCTTGCGGTGAGGTGAGAAGAGCTTTTTCCTCTGTCGAAATATGGCAAAAAACGAGAGCGGTATCGACATGAGCCGCCATGACGGCAAAGGGCTTATCGGGACGATGTTTGCGTTTGCGCAGCCGGGCGACAGCTTCGGCATTCTCGGCATCAACGGCCAGATGAAACCCACCGAGACCGCGCAAAGCGATGATTTTCCCCGCCGCCAGAGCATTGGCGGCAAAGGTGAGCGGTTCCTCTTCCATCGTTTGCCCCGCCGCGTCAACCAGCGTCAGACGCGGGCCGCAAACCGGACAGGCCATGGCTTCAGCGTGAAAACGGCGGCTTGAAGGATCGTGGTACTCGGCCAGGCAATCGTCACACAGAGGAAAATCGCGCATAACCGTGGCTGGACGGTCATAGGGCAGCGAAGCGACAATGGTCAGGCGTGGGCCACAGTTGGTGCAGTTGATGAAGGGATAGCGATATCGGCGGTCATGCGGATCGCCCATTTCCCGCAAACAATCGGCACAGGTAGCGATATCGGCGGGGATACTGACGGTATTGCCGTCACTGGTGTGGCTGGCGATGATGCGAAAGTTTCCAGGCGGTGAGCCGGACAACGGCTTTACGGCCAGAGAATCAATGCGCGCCAGAGGCGGTATTTCCTGCCGTAACAGAACAAGAAAGCGATGCAGGTTAGGACGCGGGCCAAAAAGGTGAATAGCCACCCCTTCCTGAGTGTTGGCAATATCGCCGGTAAGCTTGAACCGACGCGCCAAGCCATGGACAAAAGGCCGGAATCCCACCCCCTGCACAACACCGGTCAGGATGAGAAGCAGGCCTATCGGCTGAACAGCGGCTGGCCGTTTGGTGAAACGTCTGACGAAACATTTTCGTAACACGTTATTTTCTCAGGCCAAAAATGCCGCCTTGACGCTCACTGGTAAACGATGGACGCGGATGACGGGAAAGGTTATTCCGTTCCTCTTGCGGCGGCGTTTCTGAAGGTATTTGCCGAACCACTTGCGAAATCGTTTTTTCAGGCGGAAAATGTTGCGGCATAGGCGGCCATTTTATTTCATCCACCACGCTTTCTTCACCTATTGCTTCCAGATACAGACGGCAAAGAAAAGCGGCGCCAGCGAAATAGCTTTTACCGCGCAGCCATTTCGGCCAACTGCCATCTGTATTTCGTTGATGTAGCAATGCCGCCACATGTGTCAGCAATGCGGCGATTTCCTGCCTTACCGCGCGAGCGAGATTCAGGGGCTGGGCCAGTTTTTGATCAAGATCGGCGCGGAGTTGTTTTCCTAATTGATATAATGCGGCATTGGGCCGTTTTTCTGAAAAGAGCTGATACTTGCTTTCGGCGTAAGGGATGACCAGGAGGGAAAAGAGAAAAGAGTCGGCCATCTTACCGCCGTTTTCAACCAACAGATCCAGCGCCCGCAACAGAGCGACCCGCATCTGATTTTCCGTTGCCGGAATATCCCTGTACAGCGGAAAAATCAATTCAAACACCCCGGCTTGCAGGCACAGTTTCAGCCAGTCAGCCGCTGCGCCGCTACGCAAATCTTTCAGAATTTCATCGCGGATACGAGTCGGTGGACACAGGGACAGCTTCTCGCGGTGATGAAGAATCGCCTGCCAGGTAATCTCCTCAATGACAAAACCGCTGCGGGCGGCATGGCGAATGGCGCGCAGAATACGCACCGGATCGGTATGCAGGCGCCGCTCGGAATTGCCAACCAGCCGGATGATGCCTCGCCGCAGATCGTCGACACCGCCGACATAATCAATGACGCTCCTGTCGCGGATATCGAANNTCGAAAAAAAGGGAATTGATGGTCAGATCACGGCGTTGGGCGTCTTCTTCGAGAGTGCCAAAGGTATTGTTCGGGGCTAAAACCGAGTCCGGGCTATCGATATCGTGCTCGGAAAGCGACCGCAGTGTTGAAACCTGGATGATCTTGCCACCACGAAAAAAAACCTCGACCAATCGGAAACGGCGACCAATGATAGCGCTGCGCGGAAAAAGGCGGCGTACTTGCCCGGGTCGGGCATCGGTTGATATATCGAAATCCTTTGGAATTTTACCAAGATAAATATCCCGAACACCACCTCCGACCAAATAGGCAGAAAANNTCGACCAAATAGGCGGAAAAACCGGCCTCATCCAGCCGCTTCAAAACAAAAAGGGCATCCGGGTCAATATCCTGGATATGAACCGGATGCTGCCCGTTGGTAAATACCGTTGGCGTCAACGGTTCCGATTGTTGCATAGAGATCAAAATGGATGCTCAGACGACTGGGGCGAATCCTTTTCCTTCCATATAGACCGATTCGGCCTGTTCACGGAACTGTCGGAAAATTTCCGCCACTGGCAGGATATCTTTCATCTTATAAGTGTTCCGACCAGAGAAAACCAGGCCTTCAGCGATATTGCCGAGCCGGCTCATGTTCAACCGTTCAGTGATGCAATAATGGTGGTCGCAATGCTTCAGGCAGTTTTCCAGGCATTTTTTGCTGGAAAAGCTCTCGCCGGCGTTCATCTTACGAACAAACGGAGTGTTAATGGCCTGGCCCGGTAAACCAACCGGGGAAGTGGTCAGTACAATATCTTCCTTTTTGGCGGCCAAATAGGTTTGTTTGAAAGCCGGCGACACGTCACACTCTTCACTTAAAACAAAACGTGAGGCGACTTGCACGCCATCGGCACCATACTCATCCATCATTTCGGCCATTTCATAACCGTTGGTTATACCACCAGCGGCAATGAGAGGAATTTTTTTAATCGCATCGCGAATAGCCGGAAAAATTGAGCGTAACGGTTGGTTGGTACCGAGATGGCCACCGGCCTCCGCCGCTTCGGCAATGACTGCCGAGGCGCCAAGTTTTTCCGCCAGTTTGGCCAGAGCCGGTGAGGAAACTATCATTACCACCGGTACGCCGTGTTCCTTGCCAATCTTGAAAATATCACGGGAAAACCCGGCGCCGGTAATGATCATGTCAATGCCGGATTCTATCGACGACATGACCTGATTATAAAAATTCTTCATCGCGAACATTATGTTGACGCCGATGATACCGTCGGTCATGCTTTTCGCTTTACGAATATCGGCCTGGAGCTCTTCGGTCGGCAGGCTGGAACCGCCGATGACACCAATACCGCCGCATTCGGCCACAGGCGCGGCCAGTGAAGAAGTGGAAACACGAATCGACATTCCGCCCTGAATTAAAGGAAAGGAAGCGGTGAATTTACCGATAGTCAACGAAGGAAGTTTCATGGAAGCCAAGATAAAGAAGTAGAAGGGAAAAAAAGCGGCTTCTGATATTGCACGGCGCGAAAATCTTTGTCAAGCGTCTATGATGAATGAAAATCAAGAAGTGACTGGCCAACTGACCTCTTTCCCGACATTTTCCAACCTTTCGTCAACAAGACAGAGGTGAAAAATCAACAATGAAAAACCAAACAAAATCAGCACACTATAAAAATCATTAACATTTTACCACTGTTAATAAAGGACAATAAACAGTAAATATGAAAAGTTAAATGGATTACAGTGTTGATAATCGTTGCTTTTTCAAAAGAAAAAGCATGTATCAATTTGAAATTTCACAAGAAGACAATATCATTCCTCTGTAGGTAAAACATGCGGTCTCCGTGAAAAAGAAGTATAATAAGAAGCTGTTCTCCAGAGGTCGTATAAAAAAGCGCATACTTCGTAAAAGGGAAAAAACACCATGAAAAAAATATTCTCAGCGGCAATTTTACTCGTTTTTGTCACCGGTTGCGCCGGCGAAATTAACCGAGCGCAATCCGGTGCCGCCATCGGTGCCGCAGGTGGAGCAATTCTTGGACAGGCTATTGGCCGCAATACCGGAGGTACCCTGATTGGTGTCGCGGTTGGCACGATGCTGGGTTATATCGTTGGCAACGAGATGGATAAAGCTGACCAGCAGCGAATGACAGCCGTCTTCGAAACAGGGGTTTCCGGGCAACCGGTCAGTTGGGTCAATCCGGATACTCGTAACAACTATACAGTGACGCCGCAACCGGCAGTCACGCAACGAAACGGCGAGCCTTGCCGCAAAGCCGAAGTCCTGGCGGTTATTGATGGCAGAACTGAGCGTACGCTTACCACCGCTTGCCGTGACGCCAGCGGTCAATGGATATTGCAGTGATCAAGAACCAGTCTGGCTGGATGTTTCCGGTGCCTGTTGCCGGGATGTCCGGTCCGCTTGAGTGGTCGCCGTTTTTTCCTTTGATACAAATATGTTCATGTCTAGGAAAAGTCCATGTCTGCAAAAATAGTGACGATAGCTAATCAGAAAGGTGGCGTCGGCAAAACAACAACAGCGATCAATCTGGCGGCGGCTTTAGTTGGCTTACGGAAAAAAGTGCTTTTAATTGATTCCGATCCTCAGGGGAACGCCTCAAGTGGCCTGGGAATCGCGGTTAAGAAACGGGAAAAAAATCTGTACAGCCTTTACAGTGGTGTTTGTGACGTCAGCGCCGCGGTTTTTCCTTCTTCTGTGCCGGGCCTGGATATCATTCCGGCGACCATTGATTTAGTGGCCGCCGAATTGGAATTGATCGATCAGAATGAACGGGAGAAAAGTCTGAGCCGGATTCTCGCGTCACTGCGAGAACAATATGATTTTATTTTTATCGATTGTCCGCCATCTCTCGGTCTTTTGACCATTAATGCCCTTACAGCCGGTACCTCTGTATTAATACCGGTACAGAGCGAATATTTCGCCATGGAGGGCCTGGCACAGCTTGTCAGTACCATCCGTTCGGTGAAACGCGGCTTTAATCCAGACCTGTATATTGAGGGTTTGCTTTTAACCATGTTTGACAAAAGAAACCGATTGGCGCATCAGGTCGGAGAGGAAATAGGCCGTCATTTCGCACCGTACATGTTCAAGACGCTGATTCCGAGAAATGTCAAACTGAGTGAGGCGCCCAGCCATGGACGAAGCGTCCATGACTATGACGCCAGGTCGGCGGGTGCTATTGCCTATCGTTATGTTGCTGAAGAATTTTTACGCAGACAGGAGGGAATTAGTGGCTAAACATTCGGCGCTTGGTCAAGGAGTCAGTCTGCTTTTCGGTGATTCTCAGGACGAAAACAAATTTTTCCACTGCAAAATAGAGTGTATTCGCCCAAACCGTTTTCAGCCACGTTTACGTTTTGACGATAGCCTTCTTGTGGAACTGGCCGATTCAATACGAGAAAATGGCGTCATCCAGCCTTTGATCGTCAAAAAAACCGCCGAACCGAATAACTTTGAACTGGTGGCTGGAGAAAGACGATTACGGGCCGCGAAAATAGCCGGTCTGGCTGAAGTTCCCGTGGTGGTGATGGAGATTGACCGCGATGATCATCTGCTCGAACTTGCCCTGATTGAAAACGTCCAGCGCACCGATTTAAACGCCATTGAAGAAGCTGAAGCCTATCAAAAACTCATTGATTCTTTTGGTTATACCCAAGAGGAAACAGCGAAAAGGGTCGGCAAAAAACGCTCGACCGTCACCAACATGCTGCGACTGCTCAACCTGCCAGAAAGTATCAAACAGGATGTGGTTGATGCTCTCTTGACGGAAGGACATGCCAGGGCTTTATTGCGCTTGACCGATGCGCCGGAATTACTGAAAAAAGTTCGTGATGAGGTGGTAACGAAACAGCTTTCCGTCCGTCAAACGGAAAATTTGGTGAAAAGGGAAAGCCTGGCACCGTCTTC
>DOMU01000199.1:11475-18903 GCA_003509305.1 Desulfobulbaceae bacterium
TCACCAATGTCAGGATAACACAAAAAAATGGTCGTGGCCGGGTGGAAATAGACTACTCCTCTTCTGAAGAACTTGACAGACTGTGCGGCCTGTTGCTCGATGAATTTCCCTCCTGATTCATTTTCCGCCGACTCTCAGTCAATCCTGGCTGAGTGCATAATTTCTCTATAAGATTCGTACTGTTTTATTGCTAAGTGCTTTTTCCCAAAAAACGTGTTATAAAGATGAAAATAAACGCGATAAGCCGCCGCAGTGACTTGGCGCTGTGGCAAANNCTTACGGCTCATGGCCACGAAGTCACGCTTTTCACCATGGAGACCATGGGTGACCGCAACCTTGGCGCCTCAATAGCAAAAATAGGCGGTAAAGGGGTTTTTACCGCCGAACTGGAAAAAAAACTTCTCAGTGAAGAGAGCGATATCGCAATACACAGCGCTAAAGACATGCAGTCTGTTTTACCCGATGGACTGGAAATAATAGCCTTCACCAAAAGAGAAAAAGCCCACGATACACTGATTAGTGATAATCCAAACATCAATCTATCGGACAGCGGCCAAACCTTGCGGATAGGCACTTCTTCGGCGCGCAGAAAGGCTTTTCTCAGCAAATATTACCCCTGGATAAATATCGTTGATGTGCGGGGCAATCTACAAACCCGCATCAAAAAGATGCGCGAAGGTCTTTGCGATGCCCTGCTGCTTGCCTATGCTGGAGTAAGCAGAATGGGCTACGAGACAATGATAGTCCATGAGTTTCCTCTTGATCAATTTATTCCACCTGTTGGACAGGGAACGATAGCGGTCGAAGCGGCAACGAAAATGGATGCGGAAAAAAGGATGGAAATCAGAAAGCGTGTCAACGATGCCGAAACCGAAATTTGTCTTCTTGCTGAACGCGCCTTTCTGAAAACTATGAATGGTGGCTGTAGTATTCCTGTTTTCGCTCATGCCACTGTCAAAACAGGCGGTATTTATTTGTGTGGCGGTATCACCGCTCTTGATGGTGGAAAAATAATCGTCAAAGAAAAGAATACATTGTCATTGCGGGATGCTGATGTAACGGAAACGGGAGAAATGTTAGCCAGGGAAATACTGGAATCCGGTGGCCATGAGATACTCGCGGAGATTTTGCGTGAGATGAATAAAACCACGAATTGAATCAAACGGAAAAAGGAGAGAATGCCATGCCTGTTCACTGTGTGATTAATAAAGAAAAAATTTTAAATATTCTCGCCGGTGTTCAAAATATAACGAACAAGAAAAATACCATAGCGATTCTCGATAATATACTGTTGCAACTCGAAAATTCGTTATTGACCATAACCGCCATCGACATGGAGGTAGGTCTTCAATTGAGCATCGAAGCCGAAGAAATGGCCGCCGGTTCGATCACCCTGCCGTCAAAAAAACTCTATGAAATTGTCAAAGTTTCGAGTTCCGACACCATTGAGATAAAGGAGACGGAAAATAATTGGGTAACAATCAAGGCCGGGCCAAGCATCTACAGTCTTGCCGGCATGGCCAGTGCCGAATACCCGCTATTTCCGAGGCGGGAAGAGGAAAAAAGCATCAAGGTTCCTTCTGTCCTGTTCCTCGAACTGATTGACCGGACCCAATACGCCATCGCTGACGATCAGGAAAATATGTATTCGCTGACTTCGGCCCTAATCGACATTGAGGAAAAAGACGGCTCGACCCTAATCAGAATGGTGTCGTCGGATGGGCATCGTTTATCACTCATGGAAAAAGCAGCCGACAGTGAAATTCTGAAATTGAAAAACGAAAGTGGGCTGATTCTGGTTCCAAGAAGAGGAATCCAGGAGATGAAAAAATACTGTGAAGGCCGCGACGAAGTGGAAATGAGTCTGGAAAACGACCTGCTTTTTATTAGCGATGATAAATCCATGTTGGCCATCCGCTTGAAAAAAGGAGAATATCCTCCCTATAAATCCATTATCGGGGTGATTCAAAAAAAATACCAGGTAACGGTGGAACGTGAAAAATTCATCGAATCTCTGATCAGAAGCGACCTGTTCACGCGCGATATCTACCATACGATCCGTATCGACCTGGCTCGGGATAGCATGATCTTTTCATCGGAAAATACCGAATTGGGAAGTTTCAAGGAAGAATTACCGGTCAGCTATGAAGGTGAGAATTTGACTCTGGGATTCAACTGCCGCTATTTCATTGAGACGCTTGAAGTTATGGAAGGAGAAAAAGTTCATATGTATCTGGACGGCCAGGACAGCGCCTGCTGTTTCACATCGGAAGCCGATCAGGGTTTTTTAAGTATCGTTATGCCAATGAATATCTGACGGGAAAGTAAAAAATGAGTAACGAGCAGAACAATTACGGGGCGGAAAATATCAAGGTTCTCGACGGCTTGGAAGCGGTCAGAACCCGTCCCGCCATGTATATCGGCAATACCGGCGTCGAGGGCTTGCATCACCTGATCTGGGAAGTGGTCGATAACAGTATTGACGAGGCCATCGCCGGTTTTTGCGACAGCATCCGGGTAACGATTCACGAGGACAATTCAGTCTCGGTTGAGGATAACGGGCGTGGCATCCCGGTGGATATTCATCCCACCGAAAAAATATCGGCGCTCGAATTGGTTATGCTGACATTGCATGCCGGTGGCAAATTTGATCATTCAAACTACAAAGTTTCAGGTGGTTTGCATGGCGTTGGTATTTCCGTGGTTAATGCCCTGTCAAAATCGACCGTCGTCATAGTTAAGCGTGGTGGCCATGCTTTCCGCCAGACTTACGCATACGGCCACAAAACTTCGGAACTGGAAGTCGTTGGCGACAGCGATCAGACGGGGACAAAAGTAACCTTTGCCCCTGATGAAACCATTTTCAGAGAGTCGACGGTTTTTGATTACGAAACCGTGAAAGTTCGGCTGCGGGAATTGTCCTTTCTGAATAAAAATATCCGAATTTTCTTAAAAGACGAACGAAATGGCGAGGAGGACAGTTTTCACGCCTCCGGCGGTTTGTTGTCCTATGTCGAATTCCTCAACCGCAATCGCAATACCATTTTTCCGGAACCCATCGCCTTTTCCGCCGAAAAGGACAACGTGCAGGTCAATATCGCCTTGCAGTACTATGATGGATATAACGAAAGGTTGTATTCGTTCGTCAACAATATCAACACCAGGGAAGGTGGCACGCATGTATCGGGTTTTCGCGCCGCCTTAACCAAATGCATTAACAAGTACGCTGGCGATGACGTTATCCCCAAAAATCTCCGCGAAAAAATGGGCGGTGACGATGTCCGCGAAGGATTGACCTGCGTCATATCGGTGTATGTTCCCAACCCTCAGTTTGAGGGCCAGACCAAAACCAAGCTCGGCAATTCCGAAGTTAAATCCATCGTCGAGTCGGTCTGTACCGACAAATTGACGGTTTTTTTCGAGGAAAACCCGGCAATTGCCAAAAAAGTAATTGAAAAGGTGGTAGAGGCGGCACGCGCCCGCGAGGCGGCCAAGCGGGCCAGGGATCTGTCGCGGAAGAAAAGTTCCGCCAGCCTGCTCATGGCTGGCAAGTTGGCGGAATGTCAGGAAAAAGACCCGAAAAAGCGGGAAATATTCATCGTTGAGGGTGATTCGGCGGGTGGTTCCGCCAAACAGGGCCGCGACCGCTCTATTCAGGCGATTTTGCCCCTGCGCGGCAAAATCCTAAATGTCGAAAAGGCGAGGTTCGACCGGATTCTTGCCAGCGACGACATAAAAAATCTCATCGGCGCTTTAGGCTGCGGTATCGGCAAAGATGAATTCGCACTCGATAACCTCCGTTACCACAAAGTCATCATCATGACTGATGCCGATGTCGATGGCGCCCATATCCGTACACTTCTGCTGACCTTTTTCTACCGCCAGATGCTGCCCTTGTTGCAGGGAGGTTTCATCTATATTGGCCAGCCCCCGCTGTTTCGGCTCAGCAAGGGTAAAAAGGAATTGTATTTTCAGTATGATGACGAGTTGCGGGCCTATCTTTTCAACGAAACCAAGGGAAAATTGAACATCGTCTTTCATCAGTGTGGAGAAAAAGAATTCGCCGGCGATGAACTGGTTGCCGTGCTCGATGCCCTTTCCCGCTTCCGAAATACTTTGCACAATCTGGCGCTTTTGAATATCCCGGACGATGTCATTACCATTCTTCTCGAAAACAGGGTGAAAAGTTCCGATCAGTTTGGTGATATTTCGTTTCTGGAGACGATTTTGTCGTCGTTGCCGGCGGAACGCTACACCATCGATTCACCACGGAATTGTCCATGGAAAAGCGGTTCCTGGGAGGCTAACGTTACCACCAGAGATAAAAACAAAAGAAAGTTCACTATCGGCCCGCACATCCCCCTGGCGCCTGAGTACCGCAGGGCGCTCGATATGTATCTGACGGTCAAACCCTATCTTAATTCGACGGCTACCTTTCGTTTCGTCGGTAAGGAGGGAACCATCGACCGGGAAATGACGGTGGCATCGTGGACGAAAGTTCTCGATACCATTCAGGAAGAGATGTTCCGAGGCTTTCATCTGCAACGCTACAAAGGTTTGGGTGAGATGAATCCGGAACAACTGTGGGAAACGACAATGAATCCGCAAAACCGAAGCTTGGTCCGGGTCAATATTGCCGATGCCGAACAGGCCGATGAAATGTTCACCACCCTGATGGGCGATAAGGTGGAACCGAGGCGTGATTTCATCCACAACCACGCCATGGAAGTGACGAATCTTGATATTTGAGAAACATATGTCGATTGAAGAGCAGCAGCAGGACGCGGAAAAATTTGGTTCGGTAGCGGTCGAAAAAGAACTGCAACGATCCTACCTCGAATATGCGATGAGCGTCATCGTTGGTCGGGCTTTGCCCGATGTCCGCGATGGATTGAAACCGGTGCACCGGCGGGCGATATTCGCTATGCGCGAGCTGGGCGTCGTCTATAACCGGCCCTATGTCAAATCGGCGCGCATCGTCGGTGATATTATCGGTAAGTATCATCCCCATGGCGATGCCGCCGCCTACGACACCATTGTCCGCATGGCCCAGGATTTTTCCATGCGCTATCCCCTGGTCGATGGTCAGGGGAACTTCGGATCGCTTGACGGCGATTCCCCGGCGGCCATGCGCTATACCGAAGCGCGAATGACGAGAATCGACCGGGAAATCGTCGCCGATCTCGATAAGGATACCGTCGATTTTGTCGCCAACTATGACAATTCGCTCACCGAACCGGCGGTGATGCCGACACGCTTTCCGAATCTTCTCGTCAACGGCTCGTCAGCGGTTGCCGTCGGCATGGCGACCAACATTCCGCCGCATAATTTAAGCGAAGTTATCGATGGTATCCTGGCCCTGATTGACGACCCGCATATCGAAATCAAGGAGTTGATGACGCTGGTCACCGGCCCGGATTTTCCCACAGCCGGCCTGATCTGTGGCCGGGCCGGTATCCGCGAAGCCTATGAAACCGGCCGGGGAATCATCAATCTGCGTGGCCGCGTCAATATTGAAAAACATAAAGATGGCCATAAAGAAGCCATCATTATTACGGAAATTCCCTACCAGCAGAACAAGGCGCAACTGGTCGAGCGCATTGCCGCCCTGGCCAAGGAGAAAAAGGTCGAGGCCATTGCCGAGGTCCGCGACGAATCCGACCGGCATGGTTTGCGCATCGTCGTCGAGCTGAAACGTGACGAAAATCCCGATATTGTTATCAATCAGTTGTACACATTGACGCCGCTGCAAAAATCCTTCGGAATTATTTTCCTGGCCATTGTCAACAACCGCCCGGAAATACTCAATATCAAACAACTGCTCGAACATTTTCTCGAACATCGGAAAACGGTGGTCTACCGCCGCACCGCTTTCGAGCTGCAAAGGGCGGAAGAGCGTGAGCATATTCTTCTCGGTTTGTCGATTGCCGTGCGGAATATCGACGAAGTGGTGGCTATCATCCGAGCCTCGGAAAATCCGCTGGTGGCCAAAGCGGCCTTAATCGAGCGCTTTTCTTTCAGCGATATTCAGGCCCAGACCATCCTCGATATGCGCCTGCAACGGCTGACCGGCCTGGAGATTCAGAAAATTCTCGACGAGCACGCGCAGGTGCTGACGGAAATTAAACGGTTGAAGGAAATTCTCGCCGATGAACAGTTGATTTTGAACATCATCCGTGACGAGTGCCAGGCCATCAAAAACGAGTACGGTGACGGGCGCCGGACAGAAATCATCGATGCGGTCGATGAGATTCTGCCGGAAGATCTGATCCCGAATGAGGATATGGTGATTACCATCACCCATTCCGGCTATATCAAACGGAATTCGGCCAGCCTGTACCGCGCCCAGCATCGCGGCGGTAAAGGGATAACCGGCGTTAAAAGCGCCGACGAAGATTTTGTCTCGAAATTGTATATCGCTTCCACCCACGATACCTTTCTGTTTTTCACCAACACCGGCCGAGTCTATTGGCGGAAAGTCTATGAGTTGCCAGAATCGGGTCGGGTTGCCCGTGGCCGCGCCATCGTCAATTTTCTACAGCTTGCCGGTGACGAAAAAATCGCCGCCATCCTGCCGATAACCAGCTTCGACAATGCTGAAAATAACCGCAGCATTCTCATGGTGACAAAAAACGGCGTCGTCAAAAAGACCAGCATCGACGAATTCGTCCGTCCTCTGAAGGTGGGAAAACGCGCCTTGACGTTCAGGGAAGGCGACGAGATTGTCACCGCTCATCTCTTAAACGGCAACGACACGATTTTACTGGTTTCAAAGAAAGGGATGTCGATTCATTTTTCGGAAAATGATATCCGGGTCATGGGGCGGCAGGCGGCGGGTGTCATCGGTATGAGGCTTGCCGACAATGACGAAGTGGTCGGCGCCGTGGTCGTCACCTCGGAAAATCCGGTGCTGATCATCACCGAAAACGGATTTGGCAAGAAAAGCTCGATTCACGATTACAGTGATCAGTCACGCGGCGGTAAAGGAAAGTTCGCTATCAAAACCAGCGAGCGCAATGGCGACATCGTTGGTGTCAAGCAGGTCGGTGAAGATGAGGAAATCATTCTCATCGCCGATTCCGGCAAGATGATCCGCGTTACAGTTTCCTCGATCCGTGAAACCGGCAGAACCACCCAGGGCGTGCGCCTGATCAACCTCGCCGATGGTGAAAAAGTTGTCGATTTTGATACCGTCGCCACTGAAAACGATGGTGGCGAAACAAATGGCGAATCTGGTGACGAGCGGGAAGAAAATCATGAAAGCTGAACAAATCGCCGTTATCGGCGCTGGTTCCTGGGGAACGGCGCTGGCTTTATTGCTGGTGAAAAAGGGACACGCGGTCAGGCTGTGGGATTTTTCCGAGGCCCATGTCGCGGCCCTGCAAAAGAACCGGTGCAACGAGCAGCACCTGCCCGGTATCGCGTTTC
>DOMU01000148.1:0-6376 GCA_003509305.1 Desulfobulbaceae bacterium
CCCGATTCGAGGGGATTACGACTCCGTTGACCATGTCCCGTTGACACCCAGGATGCAAGAGCCGTACACTGGCCCGAGCATCAAAGAGGTGCCCAGGCCGAAGTCACCCTTTTTCGTTATTGGTATATTTATCGGCGCATGACCATTAAGGCTCTGTC
Organism: Desulfobulbaceae bacterium; assembly: GCA_003509305.1. Lineage (GTDB taxonomy): Bacteria > Desulfobacterota > Desulfobulbia > Desulfobulbales > Desulfocapsaceae > UBA8130. The sequence continues at coordinate 159 of DOMU01000148.1, forward strand.
CGAACAAATTTCTAGCCCGCCGCTAAGCCACGAGGCAATCCGTCGCTTAGCCGGAGAAAGCTTTTTCGCGCGTGGCGAGGATTACTTCCGGCGCGGAGCGGTGAAAAACCTGACGGTTGACGCCGACAGTGTCACGGCAACGGTCGCTGGCGCCAAAGACTATCGGGTGACCTTGGCCTTGCGGGATAAAAAGGAGCGGCACTGCTCCTGCCCGCTTGGCCTNNCCGTGGCCTTGGCCTGGCTGGACAGGGAACAGGAAGCAGGTGCCAGTATCCTGAAACCTGACACCTGTCCCCCGGAACCTGATATTCCTCTACTGCCGCTGCGCTATCTGCGCGATTATTTCTATTGTCCGCGTCTTTTTTATCTGCAATGGGTGGAAAATCTGTTCGATAGTGATCCAGCCGCGGAACCGTTGGCCGTCTCGCCGGAGGCTGGCGTATTGGGCGAGACCGTCCGCCGCCTTAACCTGGAAAGCTCGGAACTTGGCCTCGGCGGTGCCGTCTGGGTCATTAAAAGCTCCGACGGTTTGGAGTGTTGCCATCGGTGTAAAAGCGGGCCACCGATTGATGGCGCGGTCGTGACCTGGCATCCTCCGCAACTGGAAGAGATGCGGCTGGCCGCTGGCGCCCTGCTGCTTCGGGCGGCGGGTTATAAGGTGGCGCCAACAGCCAGGCTTTTTTTCGCGGACGGCGCCAATGCCATTACTGTGCCGCTTGACGATGGTATTCTGACTGAAGTACGCGCCGCCGTGCGTGCGGCGCGTACCCTGGCCGCATCCGGACGTCTGCCGCCACCCTTGACCAACGACTTGCGTTGTTTGGCTTGCCCGGCCTACGCCCTGTGCCTGCCACGGGAATCCATTTGGTGGCGTGGACGCCGCCTTCGCCGCCAGCGCGACAACAAAACTCGTTTTTTACCCGGCATGGAGGCGGCCATGGCGCCGCTGCAAGAAATCGCCGCCCCCGATCTCAGCGCCCAGCCGCCGAGGCCACCGGTTATGGCCGGGGAAATCCTCGTCGTCCAAACGCCTGGCGCTGTGATTGGGCGGCGTCAGGGCGAATTCGTCGTCACCATCGGCGGTGAGACGGTCAGCCGTTTACCCCTGCGTCAAACCCGCGCCATCCATATTTATGGGCCGGTACAGCTCACCACCCAGGCGGCGCAGACGGCCCTGAAACTGGAGGTGGATGTCGCCTATTTTTCCCGCACCGGAAATTTCCTCGGCCTGTTGCGCGGCTTACCAGCCTCAGGGGTTGATGCCCGTTTGGGACAATACCGGCTGTTTACCCATCCCTCTATCCGTCTCCGCCTGGCCGGTGAAATAATCCGCGCCAAGATTCATAATCAGCGCGTGCTGTTGATGCGCAATGGTTCACCGGACAAGGCCGATACCGACAAGCTGGCCCATCTGCGCGACGCGGCAACCAGCGCCCGGACACTCGCCGAATTGCGTGGTATAGAAGGAGCGGCGGCCCACCTGTATTTCCAGTGTTTCCCTGGCATGTTCAAAGATGCCGCCACCTGGGCCTTCGATTTTTCCGGGCGCAACCGCCGCCCGCCGAAAGACCCGGTTAACGCCATTTTGTCGTTTGCTTATTCGCTTTTGACCAAAGAACTGACCGGCGTCTGCCATACGGTTGGGCTTGATCCATTTCTGGGTTTTCTGCACGAGCCGCGTTATGGCCGCCCGGCTTTAGCCCTCGATCTGATGGAGGAATTCCGTCCGCTGGTCGCCGACAGCGTCGCCGTCAGCCTGGTCAACCGTGGTGAAGTCGATGGTGACGATTTCAGCCGCACTGCAACCGGTGTCTGGCTGAACGAGCGTGGCCGCCGCGCCTTCTGGGAAGCCTGGTTTCGGCGGCTCGACACCCAGGTCAGCCACCCGGAATTCAAATACAAGATGAGCTACCGCCGCATGTTCGAGGCGCAGGCGCGGCAAATCTGGCGCTTCGTCCGTGGCGACGCGACCGGGTACAGCGCTTTTACAACCAGATGAGCAACTTGACTTCCCCAGGAAATCCCGGCTAGAATGGACTCCAAGTCCGGATTGGCCGGAACTAGGGAATTACCATGTATATTCAAAATCATGTGAAAGCCGTAGTTGTGAGAATTGCTCATATTTATCGCGGGAAACAGCTCGTTCTATGAGCTATATGCGATGAGGTTCAGAGAAATTTCGTCAGCCATCCCGATGCATTGTATTTGATATGGCCACCCGCCGCCGCTACCTGGTCTGTTACGACATCGCCGATGAAAAACGGTTGCGCCGGGTCGCCCGCATACTAAAAGAATACGGCAGGCGATTGCAGTATTCAGTCTTTGAATGCCTGTTGGCCGATACGGCCCTTGATCACCTGAAAGCGAACTTGGCAAAAGCCATTGACGCCGATGAGGATCAGGTGATGTTCGTCATCCTCGGCGCAGAAACCACCGACGCCACCCGCATTATCGACACGCTGGGCCTGGCCTACAGCCCACGGCCACGATTGACCATTGTCTGAGTGAGGAATTTTCATGGCCACATTTTTTGTCTCCCGGCATCCCGGCGCCCTCGAATGGGCGCGGCGGCAAGGCATCGCTTTCGACCGGCACGAAACCCATCTCGATCTGACACAAATCGGCGCCGGTGACACAGTAATAGGTTCCTTGCCGGTCAATATCGCGGCGGCGGTCTGCGCCAAAGGAGCGAGGTATAAAANNGACCGGGGCCGCGAGTTATCGGCGGATGACTTGGAACACTACAAGGCGACGATCACCGAGTATGACATCCGCAAACGCTGATGACTCTACGGAAGTGATGGAATTCCCCCCTCGCTATCATCCGGAGTTGGGGAAAATATGGCAAAGGCTTATTACCAAAGGGTCTGGAGAAATTTTCCTGGAGGAGCAACATCATGCGCAGGCTCTTCATCAGTTTTCTTGGAACCAACAATTATCTGCTTTGCAATTACGAGATCAAAGGATTTGCCCCGGTACAAAACGTCCGTTTTGTCCAGGAAGCCTGCATTACCCGTTGGTGCGAGCAATGGACTGCGGATGACCGGATTTTTATCTGCATTACGGATGAAGCGAAAAAGAAAAATTGGCTGGATGATGGACATACCAGCAGTAGCAATGACAAAAGTGATTTCCAAAAAGGATTGGCAACTAGGCTCAAAGCGCTTCCGCTTACCGCCCAATTCGACCCGATTATAATCCCGACTGGTAAATCGGAAGAGGAGATTTGGAAAATTTTTGACCAAGTTTTTTCTCTCCTTGAGGAGGGTGACGAACTCTATCTTGACATCACTCATGCCTTCCGTTCGTTACCGGTACTGGCCATGGCGATTCTCAGCTATGCCAAAGTGATGCGCAATATCTCTGTCCGCGCTATTTCCTATGGAGCGATGGAAGTTTTGGGAGCAATAGCGGAAGTAAAAAAGATGCCTCAGGAAGAACGGAATATCCCGGTCTTCGATCTGCTTTCGTTTGATCGTCTTCAGGATTGGGTAACCGCTGTTGATCAATTTACCACGAGCGGCGACGCCACCCTGGTTGAACGGTTGACCGATATGGACATGCGACCGATAATCAAAGAGACCAAAGGACAAAAGGTTGATGCGAAAACTATCCAAAAACTTGGTCAACAGCTTAAAGAGTTTTCCGCCGTTCTTGCCACATGCCGTGGCCGGAATATTTCGACCAGTGTAACTTCGGTGCGGCAATCGTTTCAACGCATCCAAGATTTGGACATTCTTCCACCGCTCAAACCTGTATTGCAGAAACTTCAACCCGTCCTTGACTCCTTTCCAGGTGAAGAGATAGCCGATGGTTTAGCGGCTGTGGATTGGTGCCTAAATCATCAGTTATATCAACAGGGATATACAATCCTGCTTGAGACGATGATCACTTTTGTCGTCAATAAGGCACTCGGCAACGATGGACGCAATAGAAAAGACAGGGAACTGGTCAACCAATGCAACTCTATCATTGGAAAGAATACGCCGGAGTCGGAGTGGCGCCACCCGGCATGCCATGACAAGCCGATCACGCGCAGGATGATCGCTTGGATGAAACCGCAATCGGATTTATTGAAAGGGATCGGAGAACTTAACAGCATTCGTAATGATCTCAACCACGCCGGACAAAACGATAATCCAGGAAAAGCGAAAAAGATTCAAGAAGAATTATCACGTCATCTTGACAAGATGAAACAGATTGTTAAAAGAAGCAGACAGAAAGACTGATAAAAAAAGGGCATATGGCTGAAATCGAATGACTAACGTTCGCGAACGATATGACCATTTTCCTCCACAACCTCACCTTTCATTGCCGCTGGCTGACCGCCGCCCGGCTGCCGGATTATGCCGGTTCGACTTTACGTGGCGCTTTCGGCTGGGCACTCAGGCGCTGCGCCTGTATGTTGAAGAGCCAGGAATGCCCGGCCTGCATATTGAGGGAGAGCTGCGCCTACGCCTCTCTCTTCGCGACCGAGCGCTACACGGATGGCGCGGGCGGCGGCGCCGTCAACGCCAGGCCGCATCCTCTGGTTATCCATCCGGGGGATGACTGCGCTGGCGATAGACGCGAAGGAGAAGCCTTCACATTTTCTCTGACGATTATTGGCCGGGCCAGCACCTATCTGCCGCATATCGTCTACAGCGTCAAATTGATGGGCGAGGGGGGCATTGGCGCGGGCGCGAAACACGGCGCCGGACGCTTCTCGTTGGAACGGATGATGGCGACTGGCGAAATGGCGAGCCAGTCCGTTTATGATACTGAAACCGGCTCGCTGGACAATACGGTACCTGCCAGGAGAATCAGCGCTTTGATTGTGCCGGAGAAAGAGGTCTCTCGCATCCACATCCGTTTGACCACGCCCCTACGCCTGAAAAAGGAAAACGACCTGGCCGATACCTTGTCTTTTCAGGAGTTGATCCGCGCCACGCTGCGNNGACGAGGGCCAGGGCGAGCCACCGCTCGACTATCGCGGTCTCATTGAGAGAGCGGCGACAATACGGCTGGCGCAATCGACTTTACGCTGGCATGAAATGCGGCGTTACAGCAATCGACAACGGCAAGAGGTGTCGCTAAGTGGCCTCGTGGGTAATGCGGTCTACGAAGGAGACCTGGGTCAATTCGCGCCGCTTCTGGCCTATGCCAGCCAGGTCAATATTGGCAAACAGACTTTATTTGGCTTGGGAAGAATGGAGATTGAAATATGATAACGCAAAAAAAGTTCATCTTAGGATAAAAATACAAGAATAATTGGACAAAACAAATAACACTATAATAGCCACTAAAACGCTTACCTTCAGGGAGGTCACCGCCCGTGATTATCACCAGATACCACAATATTGAACATCTGCGCATCACCGTCGAATTCCTTACGCCAACCTTCCTTGGCGGCGCCGATCAGAATGCCGAGTTGCGAGCCGCACCGTTCAAAAACCTGCTGCGTCAGTGGTGGCGGGTGCTGGTCGGAACTAAGGCTGAGCATTCCGACTACAAAAGTCTGTTGAAGGCGGAGGGCGAGCTGTTCGGTTCGGTGCTGAATGAAAGCAGGGTCAGCCGGGTGAGGTTGCGCCTGACGCCAGAGGAATGTAATTTTTCACAAGATACATTGGGTTTTGGCAAGACCTATCACCCGGAAGCAAAGCAGCGTGGTGCGACAAAAAACGGCATGGCGGTTCAAAATGCCCTCTACCTAGGCTTTGGGCCAATCACTTTAAAAGACCGGAAAAAATACATCACGCCAGAGAGCAAAGCTGAACTCTTTCTGTCTTTTCCGCAAACGGAGAAAGACAGAATTCTTGCAATCCTGCAATTGATTGATGCCTTTGGGGCCATCGGCTCGCGTTGCCGCAACGGCTGGGGCTCACTCGCCTTGTCCGGAGAAGACTTTGTCCGGCAAAGTATTCAATCTTTTCCGACACAAGCCGTCGTCAATGTCGCAGATTTGCTTGGCAATGCGGCCAAACAATATCCCTCGGCGCTGGGTAAAGACAGTAAAGGGCTTCTGTGCTGGGAAAGCGATGCCCAAAAGGACTGGCAAGCGGCTATGAAACTATTGGCGGAAACCTATATGAATCTCCGCACCAGCATCAAAATCGCGCCAACGGGCTTACAAAAAAGACATATTCTCGGTTATCCAGTAACAAATCATTCCGTGCAAGGTTGGGGCGTTAAGGATGGTCGGATGCCATCGCAACTGCGGCTTTTGATCAAACAAAATG
>DOMU01000148.1:6385-7115 GCA_003509305.1 Desulfobulbaceae bacterium
GAGCTGGCCCCCAAATTTGGGAACGGAACTCGATGTCTGGAAAAAAGAGGTTCACCAACGACTCGATGATAAGCAAGAATTTCACCGCTGCGGGAGGGCAAGATGACCCAGAATCACTATTGGCAGCACAAGCTTTCGATGTGGCTGCACGATCCGGTGCACAAAATCTTTGACATTCGCCGCCATGAGTCCCTGGCCCAAGATCTGGCCAATCTGCTGGATATCACAGCGCCCGGCAAGGATGTTTATCAAAAGGCCGATATGATGGCCTCTGGTCTGACCAGAGCGGCTTTGTCTGGATACAAGCCTGACGCGGCGCAAAACGGGGCTGTCGATTTCAGCGCCAGCCCGCTTGTCACTCACCCGCTGATACCGAAAACATTAAACCTTAGTGTGGGTAATGCTGACATCAACGGCATCCATGATGCCCTGAAAGAACTCTTGACCCATGATCTTGGTTTGGGCAAAACCTTGGAGGAACTCTGGGCCATGCCGGAAGATGAGCGGCCCCTCAGTGCTTTTTTTGACCGGAGAAACACGCCGGAAGAATGGGCACAGGCGCTGTATTTTTATCTGTTCTTCTCCCTGAAAAAACGGTTGCGCCAGAAAAATACCAGTGATTTGGGTAGCTCCTGGGATTTGCTGCCCGCTGATTCCCGGATGCCTGACCATCCTGTCTGGCATCATCTTGGCCTGACCTCGGCTATCGGCTCGGCGCTGGCGGCTGATC
>DOMU01000103.1:0-4699 GCA_003509305.1 Desulfobulbaceae bacterium
CCGCAGCCGCTCTTTGCCTGGTATGGGCGCGAGTGCCACCCGCTTTTTGAAGAACGCTTGACCCAGGGTAGAATGCGCCTGCATGATCTGGCGGCTCATCCGAATATCTGTTCGCCGCTGGTGCCGGCGGCGCTCGCTTATGCCTGGCGCAATGTCAATACCCCGGCGGAACTGGCGGCGCTGCGCCACGAATTGGCATCGGGAGGAGGATCATGAAAAGCCTGCCGCGTCTGGGCAGTGAATACGACGAGTGGTGCCAGCGGGAATACGCTGTCCTGCGGGGAAAAATCGAACCGTATACCGTCGAGATGACCATACCCTGCCCATATGGCCTGCCGCATACCGCCCGCTTTTCTCAGGCGTTGTTCGACCATCTGAGCGACCGGCAACTGGAAATCCTGCTTGCCGCCGGTTACCGCCGCAACGGCGATAGTCTCTACACCATGCGCTGCTGGGATTGCCAGGCCTGCGTGCCGATCCGCCTGCGTGCCGATCAGCTCCAGCCAAACCGCAGTCAGCGCCGGGCCTGGAAACGCAATCAGGATCTTTCGGTCAGCCTCGGTGAACTTCAGCTCGACCTCGAACACCTGGAACTCTGTGATCTGTTTTTGCGTACCCGTTATCCGCGTGAGAGTAACCGCGCCTACGGCTATTACGGTGAATTCTTCCGCAACGGCATTGCCGATACGCGGCAACTCCAGTTTCGTCTCGGTGACCGGTTGCTCGGCGCCTCGATCATCGACATTGGCCAGAACTTCATGAACGCGGTTTATTTCTACTTCGATCCCGGCGAAACCCGGCGCGGCCTCGGGACTTTCAATATCCTGTCGCTGGCCGGGTTGTGCCGCGAGCTGGGCATCGGCTATCTTTATCTCGGCTACTATATCGCCGAAACCCGCGCCATGCGCTATAAAGCCGCCTTCAAACCCCACCAGTTATTGCGAGGTGAGCGCTGGGTCGATGTGCGGTGACAATGGTAGGATTGGCGGGTTGATACAGAAATAGTTTTCAGCTTGAAATCTGTATAAAAAGGCTTTCTCCGATTATCACCGTTTCTCGTCACTCAGGCGTTCGCCTGTCTGACCAATTCCTGGCCCAGTGCGCGGGCGCGGCGGCATTCTTCCGGAAAAACCTCGTGATGGCGGGCGGCTTTTTTCGCCGGGTCCATCATCTCCATGGTGATTTTCGAGTAATCGGCCATCTGGCAGGTGTCGTAGCAGGCGAAAACATGCGACGGGCCGCCGAAAATCCGCTGTAAAAATTCCTGTTGCCGGGTGAAGTTGGCCGGATAGCCCATTTCCTGGGCCAGCTCCTCGTTAACATTCATTGTGAAGACGCTGGCTGTGGGAATCTGGCGCGGAAAAAGCGAGGACGGCGGATCGCTGTAAACCAGATGCGGGAACAGTAGCCGCTCGATGAACGACTGGGTTTCGCCGCTGACCATGCCAAAATAGATGGGGGAACCGATAACCAGCGCGTCGGCATCGGTAGCGATGGTGGTGAGCAGAGGGCTGAGGCCGTCTTTTGCGGCGCAGCGCCCGTAGCCGGGTTTGCCGACGAGTTTGCAGGCGAAACAACTGCGGCAGCCTTGGTAATCGAGGCTGTAAAGGTGAATCAATTCGGTGTCGGCCCCGGCCTCCCCGGCCCCATCAAGGATACTTTTCAGCAGCGTGGCGGTGTTCCAGTCTTTTCTCGGGCTGCCGTTGACGGCGACAATCTTCATGGCGACCTCCATTCCATAGTTGTTCCTAAAATAAACCAGACATACCCGTAAAGAGTATGCAAGCGGGAGTCAGGGGCCAGGCGCCTGTTATTTCGCCTCTGTTAATGCGCGGCGTTCTGTTCGATGTCGGTGGTGAGCGCTGGCAGCAGATGCGGCGACACGTCGGGTGTTTTGAACAGCGTCTCGCCCTCTTTCAGGACGATGGCCGCCTCCAGTACCTCGTCCATATGCTCGACCAGCGTCACGTTCAGTTTTTCCCGGATTTTTTCCGGTACGTCAGCCAGATTGCGTTCATTGTCTTTTGGGATCAGGACATGGGTGATGTTGCCACGTTTGGCGGCAAGGAGTTTTTCGGTGAGGCCGCCAATCGGCAAGACGCGACCGCGCAGCGTGATTTCGCCGGTCATGGCCAGTTCGTGCCGCACCGGCAGTTTGAGCAGTACCGAGGCGATGGTCGTGGCGATGGTGATGCCCGCCGACGGCCCATCTTTTGGGATCGCTCCTTCCGGCACATGGACGTGAATATCGAGTTTCTGATAAAAATCCGGCTCCAGCCCCAGCCGCCCGGCCCGCGAGCGGACATAGGTCAGGGCCGCCTGTGCCGACTCCTGCATGACATCACCGAGTTTGCCGGTAATGGTCATCTTGCCGGAACCAGGCATTACCGTCACTTCGATCTGGAGCAGTTCGCCGCCGACTTCCGTCCAGGCAAGACCGGTGGTCAGGCCGATTTCGTCCTGTTCCTCAGCCCGGCCATAACGGTATTTCGGTGTGCCCAGGCTTTTTTTCACTCCCTCGGCGTCGAGCCGGTATTTTTTCTTCCGCTCCTTTTTCTTCAGACGGTCTCGCGCGATCTTGCGGCATAACGAGGCGATGGCCCGTTCCAGGCCGCGCACTCCGGCTTCTTTGGTGTAGCGGCGGATGATGCTGAGGAAGGCGCTGTCGTCAAGCGTGATATCATCTTTTTTGAAGCCGTTTTCCCGTAACTGTTTCGGCAGCAGATAATCGGCGGCGATGCGCAGCTTTTCTTCCTCAGTGTAACTGTTGAGCTGGATCACCTCCATGCGGTCACGCAAGGGCGGCGGAATGTTGGGCAGGGTGTTGGCGGTGGTGATGAAAAACACCCCGGACAGGTCATAATCCATATCCAGATAGTGGTCGTTGAAGGTGGTGTTCTGCTCTGGATCGAGCACCTCCAAGAGCGCCGCCGACGGATCGCCGCGGAAATCCATCGACATCTTATCGACCTCATCAAGGCAAAAAACCGGATTTGAGACGCCGACCTTTTGCATCGCCTGGATGATTTTTCCGGGCAAGGCGCCGATATAGGTGCGGCGGTGGCCACGGATTTCCGCCTCGTCACGGACGCCGCCACTACACAGTCGGGCAAACTCGCGATTCATGGCCCTGGCAATCGACTTACAGATCGAGGTCTTGCCGACGCCCGGCGGCCCAACCAGACACAGTATCGGCCCCTTGATTTTCTTTACCTGCGCCTGTACAGCCAGGTATTCGAGGATGCGCTCTTTGGGTTTGGACAGGCCATAGTGGTCTTCATCAAGAATTTTTTCGGCCTTGACGATGTCGAGGCGTGAACGGCTTTTTTTCAGCCACGGCAGATGAACGATGCAGTCGATATAGTTACGCACCACCGTGGTTTCGGCGGACATTGCCGGCATATTGCGCAGCTTTTTCAGCTCTTTCAAGGCCTTGTCGCGGGCCGCCTCCGGCATTTCCTTGGCCTTGATGGTTGCTTCCAGTTCGCCGAGTTCGTCGAGGCCGTCCTCGTTCTGCCCCATCTCTTTGTGGATTTCGCGCAATTTTTCGTTGAGGTAATAATCGCGCTGGTGCTTGTTCATCTTGGCTTTGACCCTGGTGTTAATATCGCGCTCCAGAGTGGCCAATTCGCTTTCACGGTGGATGGCGGTCAGCACCATGTCCATGCGTTCGATAAGCGGCAGGCATTCGATAATCTGCTGCTTCTCTTCGGCTTTCAGCGGCAGATGGGCGCAGATGATATCCAGGAGTTTCGGCGATTCCGTAACCTGTGCCAGATTTGTCACCACTTCCTTGGGAATCTTCTTGTTGTTCTCGGCGAATTCGGCAAAGCGCCGCCGCAGTTCGCGGTCGTGCGCCAAAAGGTCGTTGCCATCCTCCACCACTTCTTCGATCCGTTCGACTTCGGCGAGCAGCAGGTTGTCATCCGATTGCAGATAGCGCAGCACCTTGGCCCTGGTCTTGCCTTCGACCAGCGCTTTGATTGTGCCATCAGGCAGGCGTAAAAGCTGCCTCAGGGTGGCGAGTGAGCCGACCGTATAGAGGTCGTCGCCGCCTGGGTCATCGACACCGGCGTTTTTTTGCGCGACCAAAAGGATTTCCACGCGCTTTTCCCGCGCGTGTTCCAACGAAACGATGGATTTCTTCCGTCCGACCACGAGTGGCGCCATCGTATGCGGGAAGACGACAATATCCCGAAGCGGCATGACAGGGTAGAGATAGGTCACGGGGTCTCCTTGGCTTTCAGGTTGATTTGCGTTCGGCGCTTTCGTTATCGTAAAGGATGACGGGGTAATCCCCATGGCTGATAACCTGCTCGCTGATGATGCACTCCTGCACATGCTCTTGCGACGGCAGATCGTACATGATGTCGAGCATGGCTTCCTCAAGCACCGAGCGCAGGCCACGGGCACCGGATTTCCGTTCCAGCGCTTTTTGCGCGATAGCGGTCAGCGCCCCTTCGGTGAAGCGGAGGCTGATGTGTTCAAAAGAGAACAGGCGTTGGTATTGCTTAGTCAGGGCGTTTTTCGGCTCACGCAGAATCCGTACCAAATCTTCCTCGCTGAGTTCCTCCAGCGTGGCGATGACCGGCAAACGGCCGACCAGTTCTGGAATCAGACCGAATTTAAGTAAATCTTCCGGTTGCAGCGTCCGCAGCAGTTCGCTGGCTTTTTTCTCGGTATTGCCGCGTACATCGGC
>DOMU01000103.1:4723-4874 GCA_003509305.1 Desulfobulbaceae bacterium
CGCCGCAGATGAAGAGGATGTTGGCGGTATTTATCCTGATCATTTCCTGTTGAGGATGCTTGCGCCCGCCTTTCGGCGGCACCGAGGCAACGGTACCTTCGATGATTTTCAAAAGCGCCTGCTGCACGCCCTCGCCGGAGACGTCGCGGGT
>DOMU01000103.1:5060-7801 GCA_003509305.1 Desulfobulbaceae bacterium
ATCAGGATGATGTTCGATTTCTGCAATTCGACATCATCGGTATCAGCCGCCTCAGCCTTCTCCGCCGTGCTGGCCGGGGCATCAATGCGTTTGTAGTGGTTATGCACAGCCACGGCCAGTACCTTTTTGGCGTATTCCTGGCCNNATGACGTACTGGTCAAGGTATTCGTGAATTTCCCGTGGCTTCAACAGCCGGACCGGCGGATGTTCGGCGGCATTTTCCGCTTGGCCAGCCGTTTCCAGGCATTGGGCGGCGCATTGGTTACANNATATAAATATCCGGCGACTGCCCGGCGAAAAGCTGTTCAACCTGGTTAACGGAACGGCCACAGAATGAGCAGACGGGCAGAGCGGGTTCCTGTGATTTTTTACCTGCCATTGTTGTCGTCCTTGTTTATATCCTCGCGGCTGGCCAGTATCTTGTCGATCAGGCCATAGTTCATGGCTTCCGTGGCGTTCATAAAGTTGTCGCGTTCGGTATCCTGGCTGATTTGTTCGATATTCTTGCCGGTGTGCCGGGCCAGGATTTGGTTGAGTTCCTCGCGGACGCGCATCATCTCTTTGGCGTGGATGCCGATGTCGGTGGCCTGCCCGTGAAAACCGCCAAGTGGCTGGTGAATCATGATGCGGGAACGGGGCAATGAGTAACGTTTTCCCGCCGCGCCCGCCGCCAAAAGCACCGCCCCCATCGAAGCTGCCTGGCCGATGCAAAGCGTTGAAACATCGCATTTGACATACTGCATCGTGTCGTAAATGGCCATGCCGGCAGTCACCGAGCCACCCGGAGAATTGATGTAAAAGGTAATGTCCTTGTCTGGGGCGTCGGCTTCGAGAAACAGCAGTTGGGCGACGATGACGTTAGAGACGTCATCCGTCACCGGCGAGCCGAGAATAACGATGCGCTCCTTCAAAAGCCGCGAATAAATATCGAAAGCGCGTTCGCCTCTGGGGGTTTGCTCGACCACCATCGGTACAAGATTCATGGAANNATAAGACCGCGGCGGGAGGCGCCCGGCGCGGTCAGGATGAGTGCAAAAGAGTATGGGCATGGATGGCCCATCTGTCAAATAAGGCTTATTTGTCGTCTTCGGCGGGCGTATCGCCGGGCGCCGTTGTCGACGCCTCCGCTGGCGCTGGTGGTTCCGCTGACGCTTCGCTGGCCGTGGCGGCGGTTGTCACCACCGCCGCTTCTTTCAGGAAGTTGAGGATTTTTTCATTCAAGAGTTCATTCATCAGGGGCAGAAGATCGTCGCGGCTTTTGAAGAATTCTTTCACTTCCTTCACCGACATCTTATACTGATCGCCGATGCGCTTGAAGCCGCGTTCCATGTCGGCGTCATCGACCTTGATCTCTTCCACGTCGGCGATTTTCTTCAGGATGAAATCGCCGCGCACGCGCTTTTCAGCCATCGGCTGACTGTTTTCAGCGAATTGCTTCAGATCAAGGCCCGCCGTTTCCGGCGTCACGCCAAGGCGTTTCAGCCGATCTTCCGTCTCCTTCACCATCTGCCGGACTTCGAAATCGACGAGACGTTTCGGCACCTCGAAATCGTGCCGCTCCAAAAGGGTCTGCATGATTTTGTCGATGAGCGCGCCTTCAGATTGGTTCAGCCGGTCTTTCATCCGCCGTTCGCGGATGGAGAATTTCAGGTCGTCCAAGGTATTGAAGGTATCACTGACATCTTTTGCGAATTCGTCGTCAACTTCCGGCAACAGGCGCTGTTTCACCTCTTTCAGGTTGATACGGAACTCGATCTTTTTCCCCTGCAGAAATGGGTTTGGATTTGTTTCCGGGTAGTCGATTTCGTGACGGGTTTCCTCGCCTTTTTTCAGGCCGACCAGCTTCTTTTCCAGCTCGGCTTCCAGTTTGCCGGAACCCAGCTCCAGCGAAAAATCGTTGTTTTTGATCTGTTTGATCGGATTGCCTTTGAAATACCCCTGGAAATCAATCAGCACCACATCGCCTTCCACCGCCGGGCGGTCGCCGGCGTCCTGCAGCGCGGCCAGTTCATGGCGCAGCTTTTCAATTTCCGCGGCCACCTCTTCGTCGCTGATGGTGATCAGCGGTGTTTCAAGCTGAATGCCCTTGTACTCGCCAAGGTCAAAGATGGGGCGGGTTTCCACTGCCGCGTCGTAGGAGAAGGAACCATCGTCATGGTATTTGAAATCGGTGATTTCCGGATGCGTCACCGGGTCGATATCTTCCTTGCCGATGGCGTCGAAGTAGCTTTCTTGGATCAGCTTTTCGGCGAGATCGGCTTCGACCTGTGGTTTGTAGGTCTTCTCGATGACGTCCATCGGCACTTTGCCCTTGCGAAAACCGGCCATCCTGGCGTTTTGGCGGATTTTTTCATATTCGGCTTTCAGTTTTGGGGCAACCTCGTCGGCGGGCAGGGTAATGGTGATGCTGCGGCCAAGGGTGCCGGTTGGCTGGATGCTCACTTGCATGTCGGTGAATCCTTTAAGAGTTATTAGCGGCAAGAAATGGTATGGGCATGCGCCCCGATGGAATCGGGGCGGCGCAAAAAACACAAATATGTGTATATTACCCGGTTCAGGGCGGAACGCAAGGGCAATGAAGGCGGAGGGCCTGTGTCCATCTTGCCAGGCCTGAAAGGTCGCGGCGCGTGGGCAGTATCGCGGCAATACATGCGGCATCATTGACAATGCCGTAGTGGATGGCATAAGGAAACTCTTTGCCAGACAACCTTAACCCCCCTGATCATCAATGACACTGACTG
>DOMU01000232.1 GCA_003509305.1 Desulfobulbaceae bacterium
TGATGTCCCGTCCCGGTTTCGGTGGCGTGGATGGCACGGCGGCGGATGCCGCTGGCGATGCCGCCGGAGCCGTCACGGTCGGAGGACTGGCGGTCTGACTGGCCTGCTGAGCGGTGCCCAGTGTTTGCGCTCGGCCAGCATCCTGTTTGGCTGAAGGCGGAGTGGGAGAAGAGCCAACAAAAAAATACTGCCAGCCGATAATGATGGCCACCGACAGGACAATGGCCAGAAGAACTCGGGAGCTATCCATACTTCATTCCATTTTCGCGAGACGGTTATTCATCCGCACCGCTTCATTGAACCGGGTCGTAGCCGCCCGGAGAAAAAGGATGGCAGCGCAACAGCCGCCGCACCCCCATGAACACACCGCGCAGGACGCCGTATTTCGCCACCGCCTCGATCATGTAGCGGGAACAGCTTGGCTCAAAACGACAGGCTGGTGGTAAAAACGGCGAGATGAAAAGACGATAGCCGCGCAGGAGGCCAAGCACCGCCAAGCGCGGCCAAGCCATAATGTTGATTTTTCTCATCGTTTTCCCTCCTTCATACAACGCACCGCTGTCACCACCTCGGCGGGCGAGGCACAGGAAAAACCCGGCTTCACCGCCAGAATTACGTCGCCGCCAGCGGGAAAAACGTCGCGGTGCAGGCGAAAGGCCTCACGGCATATCCGTTTGATACGATTGCGCACACAGGATCCCCGGATTTTTCGATGCACACTGACGCCGAAGCGGGGCGGGTGACCAAACCCGCCTCCGGCGACAATAAGCGTCAGGCCAGCGCCATACCGCCGTGAACCATCGGCATAAACGCGGGCGTAATCACTGGATTTTCTGAGGCGATTACGCCTGGGAAAAGAAAAATCGGCCAAGGATCGCCAAAGACTTAAGCGGAAAGACGTTGACGGCCATGGGCGCGGCGGGCATTGATTATCGCCCGACCGGCACGGGTTTTCATACGGGCGCGGAAACCGTGGGCGCGTTTGCGTTTAAGCCGGCTGGGTTGAAAAGTTCTTTTGCTCATGATCTGATTCCTGTTCGCCCGCAGCGAAGCGGCGGGATGGGTAAAATTGGGCGGGCTGAAATGAGGATAAATACCACCCGATACACTTGATAAGCTGGCGATAGTAACCGTATCGCCGTCTGTGTGTCAAACGCTTTCGCGAATGCTTTCGCCACTGAGCGGCTGATGCCGATGCTTGCGCTTACTTCGCGGGCCGTGTTAGTATGACAGGCTCGGGCGCGGGCACGCGCCAAAACAACGATTTTGCCGTCCGCTCTCCATCTCATCCATGCGCGAATTCGATATTGTCGTCATCGGTGCCGGACACGCCGGTTGTGAAGCGGCGCTGGCCTGCGCCCGCCTCGGTCTGAAGACCATGGTAGCGGTGATCAATGCCGATACCATCGGCGCCATGTCCTGCAACCCAGCCATCGGTGGCCTGGCCAAAGGACAGTTGGTGCGGGAAATTGACGCCATCGGCGGCGAAATGGCCTTGAACATCGACGCCACCTCAATTCAGTTTCGCCGCCTCAATACCAGTAAAGGTCTGGCGGTGCGCTCGTCACGCGCTCAGGCCGACCGGCTGCTCTATCGCCTGCGCATGAAATCGGTGCTGGAGCGGCAGGAGAATCTGAGTATCCGGCAGGCGGCCATCGAAGCCATCGCCGTGAAAAATGGCCGGGTGGCGGGAGTGGTCACCGATCTGGACGAAACCATCACCTGCCGCGCCGTGGTGGTTGCCACCGGCACCTTTCTGCACGGCCTCGTCCATATCGGGCTCAAACATTTCACCGCCGGGCGCCTCGGTGACGCCCCTTCCATCGGCCTGGCAAATTGGCTGAAGGAAACCGGTTTCGAGGTCGGGCGCATGAAAACCGGTACCGTACCGCGCCTTGATGCCAAGACCATCGACTATGACCGCCTCGAAGCGCAGCACAGCGACCAACCACCGGCGCATTTTTCTTTCGCCTCCGAGGGACGTTATACGCTGCCGCAGCGTCCCTGCCATATCACCTACACCAACGAGACGACGCACGCCATCATCCGCCGCGACATCGCCGGCTCGCCCTTGTACGCCGGCATCATTGAGGGCATCGGCGCCCGCTACTGCCCGTCGATTGAAGACAAGGTGATGCGTTTTCCGGAAAAAACCCGGCACCAGATATTCCTCGAACCGGAAGGTCTCGATACCACGGAAATCTATCCCAACGGCCTGCCGACTAGCCTGCCATTTTCCACGCAGATCGAGATGATCAGGAGCATCGAAGGCCTGGAAAAGGCGGAAATCATCCGCCCCGGTTACGCCATCGAATACGATTATGTCGATCCGCTTGAGCTGAAACCATCGCTTGAAACCAAGAAGATACCAGGGCTTTTCTTCGCTGGTCAAATCAACGGGACCTCCGGTTACGAAGAGGCGGCGGCCCAGGGTCTTATCGCCGGTATCAACGCCGTCCATTTCATCCGGGGCAAAGCGCCGTTCGTGCTCGATCGCTCGGAAGCCTACATTGGCGTTTTAATTGACGATTTGGTTACACTTGGCACCAAGGAACCCTACCGCCTTTTTACCAGCCGGGCCGAATATCGCCTGCTGCTGCGCGAGGACAACGCCGATCTGCGTCTATGCGAAAAAGGTTACCAGGTCGGCCTATTGCCACGGGAACGCTATGAAAAATTTCTGAAGAGAAAAGAGGCTTTGGAAACGGCCCTGGCTTTTCTCGATGCCGAGGAAGTGAAACCGGGG
>DOMU01000225.1:0-4111 GCA_003509305.1 Desulfobulbaceae bacterium
CGGCATCATGGCCGCGAAAAAGACCGATCAGCTTATCCCACTCGCCCATCCTCTGGCCATCAGCCGCGCCCATATCGACTTTTCTTTGTCCGAAGAGAATCAGACGGTTGAGATTATCGCCACCGTCGGCGTTTCTGGCCAGACCGGCGTCGAAATGGAAGCGCTCACCGCGGTGACGGTAGCGGCCCTGACGATTTACGACATGTGCAAAGCGGTGGACAAAGCAATTGTCATCGACGGCATTCGTCTCTTGGAAAAAAGCGGCGGCAAAAGCGGCCACTACCGTCGTCAGGACCAATAATCGGGACGGGAAACACCACAACTGGAGTCCGTGATGGAAAAAGAAACATTGGAACACTTCCGTGTTCAGCTTCTGGCCAAACAGGCCGAAATCGAACAGGCGATGGAGAAGACGCTCGAAGGGATGACCGGCCAGAACAGCAATATCCCAGACCCCAACGACCGCGCCACCATCGAATCGGACCGCGGCTTCGAGTTGCGCATCCGCGACCGCGAAAAAAAACTGCTGAAAAAAATCAAGGAAGCCCTTGTCCGCATCGACGACGGCGTGTACGGCATCTGCGCCGGCTGCGGCGAGGAAATCGGTGTCAAACGCCTCGAAGCCCGCCCGGTGACCGACCTCTGTATTGATTGCAAGACCTTGCAGGAAAATAAAGAAAAATCCATGGGACAATAAGGGAGGCCGCTCATGCCTGAGCTGCGCAAGGATCCGGTACTCAGTCGCTGGATCATCATCGCCGCCGAAAGGCGACAGCGTCCCAGCGATTTTCTCATTGAACCACCTCCCGTGAAAAGCGGTGGCTTCTGCCCGCTCTGCCCCGGCCACGAACAAACGACACCGCCGGAAGTCTGGGCCTACCGTCTGGGCGGCGACCAAACCCCGAACAAGCCCGGCTGGCAGGTGCGGGCCGTGCCGAATAAATTTCCGGCCTTGCGTATCGAAGGCGGTCTCGACAAGCGCGGCGAAGGCATATACGATCGCATGAACGGTGTCGGCGCCCACGAGGTGATCGTCGAAAGCCCGAATCACGACGAGCAATTCGCCTATCTGCCACCGGAGAAGATTTTTTACGTCCTCCTCGCCTACCGCGAGCGGATCCTCGATTTGCAAAAAGACCCGCGCTTCCGCTATGTCATGGTCTTCAAAAACTATGGCCGCGCCGCCGGGGCGTCGCTCGAACATTCCCACTCGCAGTTGATCGCTTTACCGGTTATTCCGCAGTTGATCAGCGCCGAGATGGATGGCGCCGCTTCTTACTACCATTTCCGCGAGCGTTGCGTCTTTTGCGACATGATCGCCCAGGAGATTTATCAGGATGTGCGTGTGGTTGACCAGAACGATGATTTCATCGTCATTTCGCCTTACGCGCCGCGCACACCTTTCGAGATGTGGGTGCTGCCGAAAGCGCACGCTTCCAGCTACAGCGATCAAAATGACAAAAGTCTGTCATCTCTTGCGGCAACACTTTCCGAAACGCTGCGGCGGCTGGACTCTATCATTCCCGGCGTGCCCTATAATTTCGTGCTGCACACCAGCCCTTTGCGTTCCAGTTGTTCCGACCACTACCACTGGCATCTGGAAATCGTGCCGAAACTGACTTCAATTGCCGGTTTTGAGTGGGGATCGGGATTTTATATCAATCCGATGCCACCTGAAGAAGCGACCCGGCACATGAAAGACGCCAAGTTGTGACATGGAGGATACGCGGATGAAAACACTGCTGATCGTTGACGATGAGGAAAGCATCCGAATTCCCTACCAGGCCGTATTCGAGGAGGAGGGCTACCGGGTGCTCTTGGCCGAAAACGGTGAAGAGGCGCTGAAAATCTTCTGGGACGACAAACCGGACTTGGTGATTCTCGACATTCAGATGCCAGGTATGAACGGTCTGGAAGCGCTCAGGCAGATGAAAACCATCGACGCGGCGGTGCCGGTGATCCTCTGCACCGCCTATCCGAACTACATGGAAGATATATCCTGCTGGGCCTCGGAGGAATACATCATCAAGTCCGGCGATCTGACCGGCCTGAAAGCGGCGGCGCGTAAGTATCTGGGGGAATAACGGGTGATGGTGGCGCGGGAATAACCAGGTATGACTATGCGTGATATTTTTGTTCCGCCAATCAAATGCCAGGGAATCAAAAGCAAACTGGTTCCCTGGATTAAAACAATTATCCCCACCGATTTCGCCGGCGTTTGGGTTGAACCGTTTCTGGGTTCCGGCGTTGTCGCCTTCAACGTCAGGCCACGCCGCGCCCTGCTGACCGACTCGAATCCTCATCTGATCAATTTCTACCAGGCGGTTGCCGGTGGCCGCATCACCGCCGACATCGCCAAGGCGTACCTGAAAAAAGAGGGCGATGAATTACTGCGTTCCGAGGGGGAACATTATTACCTGATCCGCGAACGCTTCAACCGGCATGGTGATCCCTTGGATTTTCTTTTTCTCAACCGCGCCGGTTTCAACGGCATGATCCGTTTTAACCGGCGTGGCGAATTCAACATCCCGTTCTGCCGTAAGCCGAACCGCTTCGCGCCCGCTTATATTACAAAAATCGGCAATCAGATTCAGGCGGTGGCCGATGTCTGCGCCTGGCGTGGCTACGAATTCCGCTGTCAGGATTATGCCCAAACCATCGCCGAAGCAGGCACAGGCGATCTTATCTATTGCGATCCGCCGTATATTGGTCGCCATACCGATTATTTCAACGCCTGGGATGAAGGGCAAGAATCGCGGCTGGGAAAACTGCTTGCCGCTACTGAGGCGAAATTCATCCTTTCCACCTGGCACAGCAACGAGTTCCGCTCGAATCAGTTCATAAGTTCGACCTGGAAAGGCTATCATATTATGACCAGAGAGCACTTTTACCATGTCGGGGCGAAAGAGGAAAACCGCAACCCAGTGCTGGAAGCGCTGGTCACGAATTTCGCCGCCGCCGATGAAGAAAAAAAATCCGCGAAGCCCTCGCGATTAACGCTGTTTGAAAAATACCCGGCGCATGGTAAAAGCGAACCCACCGCTTTACGATAACAGTCTGAACGCTCCCCACATGAAAGACATCCAGAACCAAATTGATCATCGCCGCATCGACATCAGAAAGGTCGGCGTCAAAACCGTCTCGTATCCGATTACGCTGCGTGACAAGGCGAAGAAAGAGCAGAACACCATTGCCACCCTGAACATGTATGTGAACCTGCCGCATCGCTTCAAGGGCACGCACATGAGCCGCTTCATCGAGATACTGAACGAGTTCCACGGCAAAATCGACATCCGCAGCTTTCACTGCATTTTGGAAAAAATGAAAGAGCGTCTTGATGCCGAGGCTTCGCACCTGGAAATGGAATTCCCCTACTTTTTCACTTCGGATGGCGCCGATGGTTCTCTCGCCGTGCGGCAGTGTATGGTGACAATGACAGGCTCCCTCACTGACAGCAGCGACATTGACTTCAAACTGGTGCTGCCGATCATCCTGCCGCGTTTCGCCCAGCTCGGCGACAATTTACCACGCCTGGCTGGCCATTGGGGCAGGCTTGAGGCAACGGTGCGTTTCAAGAGTTTTCTCTGGATTGAGGACCTGCTGTCGCATATCGAAACCGGCATCGCGGCGGAAGTGACGGCGCTCGCCCCCGGTGACCACAAAGCCCTGTCGGTGGAGGCGCTTGTGACGCGGGTCGGTGAGTGCCTGTCGTCTTTGCCGGAAGTGGCTCGTTATTCGCTTCTGGTGGAAAATCTTGGCGCCGATTATTCGACCTTTGCCACGCTGGAATCAACCTGAACAGTTCCTGAACAAAAATTCTGAACGGTGAGGATACCGTTTTCCCCTTTTCTTTTTCCCTTCTGGAAGCCGTCATGCCTGATCTGCTGTTTGAAATCGGATGCGAGGAGATTCCCGCCGGTTATATCGAACCGGCCCTTGACCAGTTGCGAGCCGCCTTTACCGGCGCCATGGCCGAATTACGCATCGCCTGCGGCGCGGTCAAAACCATGGGCACGCCGCGCCGTCTGGCCCTGCTGGCGTCGGATATCGCCGCTCGCCAAACCGATATGCGTGAAGAGCTACTTGGCCCGGCCAAGGCGGCGGGCGTGGA
>DOMU01000225.1:4137-7370 GCA_003509305.1 Desulfobulbaceae bacterium
CTGGTTTCCACCCCCAAAGGGGAATATCTGCAACTGACTCGTGAGCTGCGCGGAGAAGAGAGCAAACGGCTGCTGCCGGATGTTCTGACAAAACTCGTCACCGCGCTGTCTTTCCCGAAGTCGATGCGCTGGGGCGCGGGTACGCTCGCCTTCGCCCGGCCCATCCAGTGGCTGGTGGCCCTGTTTGGTGATGAGGTTTTGCCAGCGCGTTTTGAACATCTTGTCGCCGGCCGCACCAGCCGTGGCCATCGTTTCCTGGCCGATGGCAAGCTGGAGTTACGGTCGCCGGATGATTATCAGGAAACGCTGCGCCATCATTTCGTTCTGGCCGATATTGCCGAGCGCCGCCAGGCGGTGGCCCGTGAGCTTGACCGGGCGATTGAGGATGCCGGGCTAACGGGTAAAGGCCGGGTGGCGATTGATGAGGAACTGATTGATCTCGANNCGAGATGCCCTTTGGCGTCTGCGGCAAATTCGACGAAAAATTCCTCGAACTGCCGCCACAGGTGTTAATCACCTCAATGCGCGAACATCAGAAATGCTTTCCGGTGGTTGGCCCGGACGGCAAACTGCTGGCGGCTTTTGTCGCCGTCAACAACACCAAAGTGCATAAGGCCGCCGTCACTTGCCAGGGCCACCAGCGGGTACTGCGGGCGCGTTTGTCCGATGCCCTGTTCTTTTACAACGAAGATAAAAAAATACCGCTTGATAACTGCCGCGCCCGTTTATCCGGCATCGTCTTTCAGGCCAAGCTCGGCACCATGCTGGAAAAGACGGTGCGGCTGGAAAANNCGCGGCTTTTGGCCGAAACGCTGGCGCCAGAGACGGCGGAGACCGCGGTGCGAGCGGCGGCTCTATGCAAGGCCGATTTGATGACCAATATGGTCAGTGAATTTCCCAGCCTGCAAGGGACGATGGGCGCAATTTACGCCCGTCTGGCTGACGAGCCGGATGCGGTGGCCACGGCCATGGAAGAGCATTATCTGCCCCGCCGCGCCGGCGATATTTTGCCGGCAAGCGAGGCCGGGGCGATTCTCGGTCTCACCGACCGCCTCGATAGCCTGGCTGGTTGTTTTGGCATTGGCCAGGCGCCGACCGGTACCGCCGATCCCTTCGGCCTGCGCCGTCTGGCGGTGGCCGTGATTAACATCGTTCTTGACAGGAAGTACCGCTTTTCGTTGCGGGAAATCATTCACAAGGCGTTGGCGCTGTACGGCGACAAGGTCGATGGTTCCACCGCCGCCACCGAGCGGCTGGCGTATTTTATCCGGGGCCGCTTTGAAAACGATATGGTGGCCAAAGGCTATGACACCGGTATCGTTCAGGCCGCGACCGCCGCCGCTTTCGACGATATTGCCGACACCATGGCCCGGCTCGATGCTTTGAGCGAAATCCGCCAGCAACCGGCTTTCGCGCCACTCGCCGCCGCCTGCAAACGGATCCGCAATATCTGCAAAGACAATCGGGATACAGCGGTCGATGCCGCGCTGTTCGAGCAGCCGGCGGAAAAGGCGCTGTACGAAGCCTTTGTCACGGCGCGGGCCGAAATGGAGCCGCTTCTGGCCGCCCACCGCTACGCCGAGGCCCTCTTAGTCATGCTGCGCCTGAAGGAGCCGGTCGATCAATTTTTCGAGCAGGTTATGGTTATGGCCGAAAATCAAGCCGTCCGCCGTAACCGCCTGAATCTTCTGACCGCCATCGGCGATCTGGCGCTGCGGGTCGGCGATCTATCAAAGATCCAGGAGTGAGTTTTGCGAGTTGCAATGCCATNNCCATACGCATTTTGAATATATTTTCTGACAGTTGATCAAGAAAATACACAAGTATGCTCCGGCTCGTTTTTTCGTTTCGATACCGTTGAGCTTTTATAAAAATTCTGGCAGGCGGTTTCTATGTCTTTTCTACTGAACGCCTTCGCGCTTTTCGCCGTGTCAGGAGTCATCGCTCTCCTGACATATCGCATTCCCCGGCTGATGCGGGCGCTGTACACCACCATGAATATCGCGGCCATGCTGCTGGCGCTCCTGGTGCTCTGGGCCATGTATCCGCTGAACGGCCCGCCGCCGGCGATCAGTTTCACCTGGCTTGGCATTTTTCCGCTGACCTTTGCTCTGGATGGCCTGTCTCTCTTCTTCCTGGCGCCGGTTCTCGTCCTGTCACCGCTCNNGCAGGCGCCTGTTCTCGTCCTGTCACCGCTCGTCGCCATGTATGGCGGTCAGTATCTTGGCCACTATCACGACCGTTGGAAGAACGCCGTCAATCTCTGCCTCTTTAATTTCTTGGCCGTATCGATGGCCCTGGTGACGCTGGCTGACAATATCATCGCCTTCGCCCTGGCCTGGGAGTGCATGTCGATTTTTTCCTTTCTGCTTATCCTGCACGAATACGATAAAAAAGAGACGCGGACCGCGGCCGCCCTGTATTTTCTGTTCACTCAGGCTGGCGCTTTCTGTGTTTTCGCGGCTTTTGGCCTGCTTTTCACCGCCAGCGGCTCTTTCGATTTCGCCGCCTTCGCGGCGATTCCTGACGCCTGGAAAACCGCCGCCTTTCTCGTCGCCTTTGTTGGTTTTGGCTCGAAGGCGAGTATTTTTCCGCTGCATATCTGGTTGCCACACGCCCATCCCGCCGCGCCGAGCCATGTGTCGGCGCTGATGTCGGGCCTGATGATCAAAATGGGTATTTACGCCATTGTCCGCCTCTTCTTCACACTCGATTTCGCCTCACCGCTCTGTGGCCGGATCCTCTTAGTTATCGGCATTGTCTCCGGCATCTTCGGGGTGGCGATGGCCCTAGGCAAACATGACTTAAAACGCCTCTTGGCCTACCACAGCATCGAAAACATCGGCATCATCCTGATCGGTATTGGTCTTGGCATGATCGGCCTGGCCCGTGGCGACCTGACGATGGCTGCCTTCGCTTTTGCCGGTGGCCTCTTGCATGTGCTCAATCACGCCCTGTTCAAATCGCTCTTATTTATGGGCGCCGGCGCCGTCATCCAGGCAACCGGTCTGCGCCAGCTCGACCAGATGGGCGGTCTGATGAAAACCATGCCGGTGACAGGCTGGAGTTTTCTCACCGCCTCGGCGGCCATCTCCGGCTTGCCACCCCTGAACGGTTTTATCAGTGAATTTCTCATCTACTACGCGGCCTTTCTCGGCGCGCGGCTGGCCGGTATCGACGCGCTTCTGGCCGTGGCGGCGATTCTCGCCTTGGCCTTCATCGGCGGCCTGGCC
>DOMU01000175.1 GCA_003509305.1 Desulfobulbaceae bacterium
GAAGCGCCGAAGCTCGTGCCGTGACCGGCGGCTTCACGGATCGCCGCGACGACCGATGGTTCGGCATGGCCGGCAATCATCGGCCCCCAGGAGCCGACAAAATCGACGTAGGTATTGCCGTCGGCGTCCTTTACCATCGCGCCCAGGGCGCTGGTGATGAAAACGGGATCACAGCCGACGGCACGGCAGGNNGCAGGCGCGCACCGGACTGTCCACCCCGCCGGGGATGAGATGTTTGGCCTCGGCGAACAACCGGGCCGACTCTGCGTGATTCATCTTTTCCTCGCTGAATAATGCTCAAAATGCCAACCTGACCGGGACGCAAAAAAATCTGGGTACTATACCATGCTCGTTCGTGGCGAGAAAGACATTGCCATCGGCGGCAACATTTTCATCATAAAATTTCTCACCGTTTTACCAGATAAGAGTGGCGCTCCCGCCGTTTTCCCGTATTATGAAGGCGCTTGAATTCACATTCAATATCCGCATTTCATTACACGCAAACCATGCCCGATACCACCATCCCGCTCGTCACCGACCTTGACGGCACACTGGTAAAAACCGATACCCTGTGGGAAGGGGCCATCGTGCTTTTGGCGGCGCAACCTCTGGCCCTTTTCAAGTTCCCCGGTTGGCTGCGCCAGGGAAAACTGGTGTTCAAAACGCGGCTGGCCAGAACCTGCGTTGAAAATATTGCCAGTTACCCGGTCAACGAAGAAGTCCTAGCCAGCCTGAAGCAGGCGGTGACCGAGGGCCGCCCGGTTTATCTGGCGACCGCCAGCCG
Organism: Desulfobulbaceae bacterium; assembly: GCA_003509305.1. Taxonomy (GTDB): domain Bacteria; phylum Desulfobacterota; class Desulfobulbia; order Desulfobulbales; family Desulfocapsaceae; genus UBA8130. Next base: position 785 of record DOMU01000175.1, read on the forward strand.
CCGCGAAGTGGCGGCTGCGACGGCGATGCACTTTGGCCTGTTCACCGAGGTGTTTGCCAGCGATGACGCCGTCAATTTGAAAGGGCAGGCCAAGGCCAAACTACTGACGGAAAAATTTGGCGAAAACGGCTTCGACTACACCGGCGACAGCATGGCCGATGTCCCGGTGTGGCGGGCGGCCAGGCGGGCCATTTGCGCCTCCGGCGATGCGAAAATACGGCAAGCGGCCTTGGCCACCAAAAGCGATTGCGAGTTCGTCGCTTGCCCGCCGCCGGATTTTACCACCTACCGCCAGGCGCTGCGGACACAGCAGTGGGTAAAAAACCTTCTGGTCTTCGTGCCGATGATCCTGGCCCACGCCTTTACCGTCGGGGCCTTTTTTCGTTCATTCGTCGCCTTTATCGGTTTTTGCTGTTGCGCCTCGGCTATTTATATCGTCAACGATCTGAGTGATCTGGACAGCGACCGCCGCCATCCCAATAAACAACGACGGCCTTTTGCCTCCGGTGCCATACCCCTGCGACAGGCGCCACCGTTGTTCGCCATCTGTACCGGCCTGGCTTTGCTCACCTGTTTTTTCCTGCCGGGATACTACACCCTGCTTTTGGCCGGCTATTTCCTCTTCACCGTCGCCTACACCGTGCGTTTGAAAAAGATGCTGTTCATCGACGTGGTGGTTCTGGCCAGCCTGTACGTAATAAGACTTCTCGGCGGCGCGGCAGCGGTGGGTATCGGCACATCCAACTGGTTACTGGCTTTTGGTATTTTCATTTTCACGGGCCTGGCGCTGTTGAAACGCACCGGCGACCTGATCCAGCATAAGGCCGAAGGCGGTCTGCCAGGCCGCGCCTACCGCTTCACCGACAAGGCTATGTTAGAGACGATGGCTGTATGCAGCGGGTTTTCCGCCATCGTCGTCGCCGCCCTGTATATCGACAGCCTCCAGGCCGAACATCTTTACCGCCATCCGATGGCCCTGTGGTTGACCTGCCCGTTGCTGCTCTATTGGTATGGGCGGCTTCTGCTGGTCACCAACCGCGGTGAGATGGGCGACGATCCGGTATATTTCACCATCCACGATCGGGCCAGCCGCTGGTGTTTTCTCGGCGCTTTCCTGATTATGCTCATGGCGATATAGAGAGGCGCGATATAAGCTCGATTGACAAATACAATGATTTGTCGATATAAATACAGGTGGACGAGAACATAAAAAACGGTGGCGGATGCACTTTTTGCACGCCGATTTTTCTGGCAAATAACGGAAGAATTCTTAAAACAACTTTAACAGGCAAGAAAATAATAACACGAGGCCGGATTCCACGTCTCGATCATATCCGCTGCCATCTGCCAGGCAAAAGGAATGCTGCACGGAAGTCATGATGAACGCCAAACAAGAAAGCAAAACTTTTGTTTTTTTCCTGTTCTGTGGCGGCATCGCCGCCGTCGTCGAACTGGGCGGCCGCTGGCTGGTCAATTTCTGGCTGTCGTATTCCGCAGCTATAATTATTGCCAGGCTGGCCGGAATGCTGGTCGCTTTTCTTCTTTTCAAGTTCCTGGTTTTCAAGACAGCGGGTTCCGGACGCGCTCAGCGGGAAGGAGGTTGGTTCGTGCTGATCAACCTGCTGGCGATGCTGCAAGTCTGGCTGGTCAGCGTCGGCCTGGCCAATTATGTTTTCCCGTGGGCTGGCATGAATTTTCATGCCAAAGACATCGCCCACTTCATCGGCGTATCGACAACGGCGCTATCAAGTTTTATTGGACATAGACTCTTTACCTTCAAAAAGGAAGCGAAATGAAATTGACGAGCTGGGGGAAGTATCCCCTGATCGAAACGACGCTGGCCAGCCCGGCAAATGAGGCCCTGGCGCTGGCGGCGCTAGAAGGCGGCGGCGCACTGATTGGCCGTGGCCTGGGCCGTTCCTACGGCGACAGCGCCCTGAACGACCATTTGGTACTGTCGAGTTTGCGCCTGAATTTCATCGAATCCTTTGATGAGGAAAGCGGCGTTCTGGTCGCCGGAGCCGGCGTGTCGCTCGCGGAAATTCTCGACGCCTTCGTGCCCAGGGGTTGGTTTCTGCCGGTGACACCGGGCACCAAGTTCGTCAGCCTCGGCGGCGCCGTCGCCTCCGATGTGCACGGAAAAGATCATCATGTCGCCGCCACCTTTTCCCGCCATGTCGAATGGCTCGATCTGTGGACACCGGCGACCGGCCTGATTCGTTGCTCGGACACGGAAAACTCCGATATTTTCCACGCCACCGCCGGTGCCCACGGCCTGACCGGCTTCATCCTGCGGGTGGCGCTGCGGCTGCAAAAAATCCCCAGCGCTTTCATCAAGCAGAAAATGGTGAAAACCGGCAATCTCGACGCGATTATGGACACCTTCGAACGCTACGCGGGGCTGCCGTTTACTGTGGCCTGGATCGACTGTCTGCAAAGCGGCAAAGGACTGGGGCGCTCGATCTTCATGGGGGGAAGTTTTGCCGAAAAAGAAGAACTACCGGCCCGATACCGCTTGCGCCCGTATCAGCCGCCGTCGCCAAAAGCTCTGGCTGTGCCTTTCGATTTCCCATCCTTTGCCCTGAACTCTTTTTCCGTCAAAGCCTTCAACGCCTTCTATTACGGCAAGGCGCCGAAGGAACTCAAGAAGAGCATCGTCAGCTACAATAGCTTTTTCTATCCCCTTGATTCCATCCACAACTGGAACCGGATTTATGGCCGGCGCGGCTTCACCCAATACCAGTTCGTCCTGCCCAAAGAAACCAGCGTCTTCGGCCTGGCGGACATCCTGAAAACCATCGCCGAGAGCGGTCAGGGATCGTTTCTCGCCGTGTTGAAACTTTTTGGCAAGCAGCCGGTTTTCGACGGCAACATTTCGTTTCCGATGCGAGGCTACACTCTGGCGCTTGATTTCCCGATCACGAAAAAACTTTTCCCGTTGCTCGACCGCCTCGACGCCATGGTGCTCGAATGCGGCGGCAGGCACTATCTGACCAAAGACGCGCGCATGTCGGGCGAGGTTTTGCGCCGCGGCTATGGCCCGGCCTTAGGCGATTTTCTGGCTATAAAAAAACGCCTCGACCCGGAAGGGCGTTTTGTGTCGCTGCAAGCACGGCGACTAGGCTTGGTATGAAATGAGCCGATGATCAACAGCAACAAAGGAACACTATGGCAACCATGCTGATACTCGGCGCGGCTTCGGACATCGCCCGCGCCACCGCTTTGGCCTTCGCCAACGACGGCTGGGATCTGATTCTCGCTGGCCGCCAGCCGGAGATCCTTGATAAAATCGCCACCGACATCGCCCTGCGCAGCGGGCGTCGCGTGAAGACAGCGCATTTCGACGCCCTGCGGTCAGAGGAACACGCCGTCTTCTGGCAGGGCGCAGAGGAAGAAGTTAGCGCGCTCTTCTGCGCCGTCGGCCTGTTGGGTGATCAGGAAAAGGCACAGGCCGATATGGATCAGGCGACGGCCATCCTGCAAACCAACTTCACGGGCTTGCTGCCGATTTTATCGCTCGCCGCCAACACCTTTGAAAAACGCGGACGTGGTCTGATCATCGCCATTTCCTCAGTCGCCGGTGACCGGGGCCGTGCTTCGAACTACTTCTATGGCAGCGCCAAAGCCGGGCTGACCGCTTTCCTCTCTGGCCTGCGCAATCGCCTGGCAAAAAAAGGCGTTGACGTCATCACGGTCAAGCCCGGTTTTGTCGCCACCGCCATGACCGCTGACATGGCCTTGCCAATAAAACTGACGGCAACACCGAAACAGGTGGCCACCGACATCGTCAAAGCGGCGAGGAAAAAGCACGACGTCATCTACAGCCGCTGGTTCTGGCGTTACATCATGCTCATCGTTGACCATATCCCGGAAAAAATTTTCAAAAAGCTGAAGCTGTAAAACCATGTCTTATGACAAGCAATATCGCATTTTCGCTCCTTGCCCACTTGGCGTTGAAAGTCTGCTGCTCACCGAGATCGGCTCTTTAGGCGGCGCCGAGGTAAACGCCAGCCCAGCGTTGGTGACGGCCCGTGGCGATCTGGCCCTGGCCTATCGCCTGTGCCTGTGGTCGCGGCTGTCCTCGCGCCTTATGCTGCGTTTGCATGATTGGCCCGCGACTGAAACCCAGACGCTGTATGAAGCGATGCGCGCTTTCCCCTTCGAGGAACACCTCACGGCCAGCCAAACTGTTGCTTTTGATGTCACCTTGACCGGCGCGGTGAAAAGCCAGAAAGGTCAAAACAGCCAGTATCTGGCCCGGCTGGCTAAAGATGGTCTGGCCGACCGTTTTCGCGAGCGTTTCGGCTGTCGGCCCTCGGTTGATACCGAGCGTCCGGATATCCGTTTTCATCTGCATTGGGATGGGGCAAACGCCAGTCTCAATCTCGATCTTGCCGGCCCGCTGCATCAACGTGGCTACCGTTTGGCGGCGGGCGACGCGCCGATGAAAGAGAATCTGGCGGCGGCGGTAACGCTTTTGGCTGGTTGCGACAGGGATTTTCCTGCGGTGGTGCTTGATCCCTGCTGCGGCAGCGGCACGATTTTGATCGAGGCGGCAATGATCGCCAGTGATGTGGCGCCGGGATTATCGCGCCGATTCCATGGCTTCACGGCCTGGAAAAAACACCGCGCCGATATCTGGGATGAATTGGTCGCCGAAGCCGTCCGCCGTAAGACTGAAGGCGACGAAAAAGCATGGCCGCTGTTTTTCGGTTTCGACGCCGATGCTAAGGCCGTAGCCGCCGCCCGGAAAAATATCGCGCGGGCCGGTTTGGCCGGTCGGATTGTCGTGCGGCAGGCGCAACTGGCCCATCTGGAAAATCCCTGCCCGGATAAAACCGGCCTCATCGTCGGCAATTTGCCCTACGGCGAGCGGCTGGGCGAAGAGGAGTTCATCGCTTATTTATACCGTGCCTTGGGCCGCGTTGCCCAAAACCGTTTTTCTGGCTGGCGGCTGGCGGCACTGATCGCCAAAGCCGAGCTGACTGACAGCTTCGGCATGGCCTGGCAAAAAAAATTACCGCTCTATAACGGGGCGATTCCCTGCCGTCTGCTGGTGGGTACGGCGCAAGCGCCAGCCTCGTTTCGCTGGCCGATTGAAAAAGCCGGGGATGATAATGATTTTGCCGGGCGGCTGCGGAAAAATCTGGTCAAGATGCTGGCTTGGGCGGAAAAACAGGGCGTCTCTTGCTTTCGCGTTTATGACCGCGACCTGCCGGATTACAACTTCAGCCTTGACCTCTATGAAAAATGGGCGCTCCTGAACGAATACGCGCCGCCCGCCGCCATCGACGCGAAAGAGGCGGAAACGCGCCTCAGCCTGGCGAAAAAAATTATCCGCCAGACGCTTTCCCTACGCTCTGATCGTCTCTTTATCCGCCGGCGGCAAAAGCAGAAGGGCAAGGCGCAGTATCAGCGCATATCCGGGAAAAAAGCCAGCCAGGATGAGCGGCCCAAATACCGGGAGGTCAGGGAAGGAAATTGCCGTCTCCTGATCAATCTCAGTGACTACCTCGATACCGGCCTGTTTCTCGACCATCGTCCCTTGCGCCTGCGTTTGGGCCGCGAGGCCAGCGGCAAACGCTTTCTTAATCTCTTTGCCTACAGCGGCGCCGCCACCGTGCACACGGCCATGGGCGGCGCTGCCACCACCACCAGCGTCGATCTGTCGGAAAAGTATCTGGCCTGGGCGAAAATGAATCTGGTGACAAACGGCTTCTCCCTGGCGGGCCACCGTTTCATCGCCGCCGACTGCCGCGCCTGGCTGCACGAAGATGACGGCCTCTACGACCTGATTCTGCTCGATCCGCCAACCTTTGCCAACACCAAAAAGAAGGGTCTGGTCTTTGATATTCAACGCGACCATACCAGCCTTTTGGACTTGGCCATGCGTCGCCTGGCACCGGATGGAGTGTTGTACTTTTCGACGAATTTCCGAGGATTCGTTTTGGATGAAAAGTCGGCTGAGCGCTTCATGATGCGGGACATCACAAAAGAGACCATTCCCTACGATTTCGCCCGCAACCCGAAAATTCACCAGGTTTGGCAAGCGCGGCGGTGACGGATGCCAACATGACCGATTCGCTCTCGAAAAGATACGGCAGCCAAGGCTTCACCCTGACCGAAATGATAATGGTGGTGGCGCTCGTCGCCATTGTCAGCGCCATAGCCATTCCAGCTTGGCAAAGCATGAAAAGAAACAGTGATTTGAAATCAGCCGCGTATGAGATAATGGCAGCCATCCAATGGGCAAAATCGGAAGCGGCAAAACGCAACGTCTGTATTGGCATCAACTTTAACTCTGACGTTTGCCGGTCCGCCGGGCAGGGCGATTGCTATGAAATATTTCGCGATGACGCCACAGGTGGCGGAATCGCCTGTGACCGGCAATTGACCGCTTCAGAACGCGCTTTACCGTCGGGACAAACAAAAATCTTACGCAGCGGAAATTTTGGCGCCAGGGCATGGATGACCACCAACTATGGGCAGAACGCCATTGATATCACCGCGAGAGGGCTGGTACGGGCCGCTGGATTGCCGAACGGGAGTATCAGTCTGCGGGCGGTACAAAGGAGTAATGGTAACTGCTATAATCTCACCATTTCTCCCACCGCCGGGCTACGGCTCAATCCCAGCCGCTGGAATGGCGCGTCTTGTCCCGTGAACCCTTAGAATCCGTTCAGCGTTCACTCTAAAAGAGGGGCCTCATGATCAATACGCGGCGGGCAAAGCCAGCGAAATCAATTGGCACCGATGGTTTTACCCTCGTCGAATTGCTGATGGCCATTGCCATCAGCGCCCTGATTCTCAGCGCCTTGCTGTCGTTTTACTGGGCGCAGCAAAAAACAGCAAAAGTTCAGCAGGATATTACCGTCCTCCAGCAGGATATTCGCGGAATCGCGCATATCCTCGCCCAGGATATTCGCATGGCTGGATTTAATCCACGAGACGCGGACAGGCCCAACGCCCAGCTTACCCCACCGCGTTTTCTGGACGGAATTCTTTTTCAACACATCAACGGCACGGTACAACAAACAGTTACCACCAACTCGACCTCAATCGCCTTTACCAGCGACCTCAATGGAAATGGAATAATTGATCAGGCGGCCCCGGCTGCAAATATGCCCCTTGAACAGATCGCCTATCGATTTTACAACAACAGCAACCGGCCTCGGCTGCAACGCTACAGCCCCGTTGGCAATGGCTGGCAGGATGTGGCCAATAACCTCAATGGCATTGAATTCTGCTATGTAATATCCGGATCGCCTGGCTGTACCACCACACCAAGCAAGGACAATTTCACGGATAACAAAATCCGGGTGGTGTGGGTGAGCCTGCTGCTCCGCTCGCCTTTTCCGGACCGAAAATATACTGATCAGACCGTGTACCGGCCCGCGTCTTGCATCCAGAATCCAGGAAAAACCTGTGTCTATCCGACAACAGGCACTTTCAAGCATTTCAATAATGGGGCGGCTTACAAGGACCATTATCGCCGCCAGATGCTGAGTTTCGCCGTTCAGTGCCGCAATATCCGGCCAAATGTCGGTGAAATTCCAGCAACTCCGTAAAACAGGTATGGCATGACCACCCAACGCAATGAATACGGATTTACCCTTATCGAGGCGATGATCGCCGTCGCCGTCCTGATGCTCGGCGTGCTTGTTTTAGAAAAAAACATTATTGCCCAGGTTTTTTACAACAATGCCACCAGACTCGCCTCCACTGGACTCAGTGGATCAGCCAGCCTGGTCGAACGTTTGCAGGCGCTTTCTTACGATAATGACTGGCTGCGAGACGTGGATCATGCCGGGCTGAACAGCCTGGACGCGACTGTCGATGCCGGTGGCCGCATCATTGCCGATCATGCGGTGAATCTCGATGCCGATGGGCAAATTGCCCGCAACGCGGCGGGCAACGAGGTGATAATAAACAGTGGTCAGGCTTTGGACGACCTGCCAGCGGGAGGCATGTTTACCGTATTCTGGAATGTCTTCGATGATCCTGACAGGCCCGATATAAAAATCATCCGCGTGATCAGCCGCTGGCGCGATAAGGCCCAGAGTGGAAATGTTCATGATGATGACCAGATCAATAACCGGCAAATGGTGATTGACTATGTCAAACTCAGACTCTGAAAAAATGTTTGGTCATACGACGCTGAACGGCGAAGATGGTTTCGTTCTCATTACCGTCATGCTTGTGATGCTGCTTCTGATGGGATTGGCACTGGCCGCCACGGGCAGCTCGCTTCTTGAAATTCTGATTACAAAAAACAATCAGGAATATACCGAGCGGCTCTACCAGGCGGAAGGCGCCGCCAAAGAACTGATTGAAAAGCTCGATGCCCGCTTCGACAACTTTGCAATCAAACCGGAAGATATGGATAAAACCACGGATGGAGCTTGGATCAACAAGCCGATTGACCCAAATTCCGAAAGTTTGACGGCATTGGAACATGCCGAGAGTATGTTCAACACGCCCACCCTCTTTTTCAATCCGCCAGGAACAGAGACCAAGGCGCTGAAAAATATTTTGGGGGCCACTACGGATATAAAAAGCCTGGCAATCTACCGTGGCCCCGTCGGCGGAGATAAGGCAAGCACCTTGAATATGGGCAGCAGTGCCGGCAGCAGCGGCCAAGTCTATCAGTATGAGGTAATTGGCCGGGCAAAGAAAGCATCAGGAACGGAAGCTCCGGCCGCCATCGTCAACATCGGCTACAAAAAACGTATAATACGATGAATTTCTCCGGATTGCATACGGGTCAGTGTTCCTGGCTGAAGGTGGCTGCGCTGATTTTCTGTGTTTTGCCTTGGCCCACGCCAAACGCCTCCGCCACCGATACAATAAGCAATATCCCAATGGAAATACGGCAGAAGGCGGCGCCAGCAAACATTATGTTTGTTATCGACAACTCCGGCAGTATGGATGCCGAATTCGCCACCGATGAAAAGTGGGGATATTTGGATGGTGCCTGGTATCTGTTTCAGTTAGATAGCAGAGAGCGATTGCTATGGCGGGCGCGTTGGCACGGCGCCAACCGGATGTTTTATGATCCAAACCGGCAATACAACAAATGGCCCGATTTTGACGCGCCGGCCCATAATCAAGAGGACATCGGCATGGCACAGATGCCTCTTTTGCGAAACGACCCACGCGACGCTGACGCGGCATTCGATTTGAGCGTGGTCTTTCATACCTCATCTGTGCCGCCCGTTTTGCCAACCATACCCAATTCCCACTATTACGCCTGGCATGACGCCGACAATAACGGCGTGGCGGACGATAAGGAGGTGTGGCTCGTCACGCTGAATTTCATCGCCGGTGGGTCAGTCGAGCGCCACTATTTCAACTTCGATTTAGGCAACGACGGCGTGCTCACTCATATACCAGCGGACAGACTGGTGACCGCGTCAGGCGTACCGGCGGATATGCGGCAGGTTATGACAGGAGCGAACGAACTGGTCGAGGTGCCAGAGTCGGCAGTGCCGGCGGAGATCAAAGCCGAGTGGACAAAAAATGATGGAACCCGGTACCTGCCAAGCCCCCAGGAAGAACTGCTCAATTTTGCCACCTGGTACACCTACCACAGAAAGAGGTTATTCGCCGCCATTGGCGCGGTGTCGGAAGCTATCGGTCGCCTATCAGGAGTCCAGGTCGGTTTATATACCATCAACGGTGCGGATGTCGGGGCGAGTGAAGCGCGAACAGGCGTCCGGCCCATTAAAGTGGCGTTGCCCGATGGCACAATTGGCGATGACACGCAGACCCTGAGAGATTTGCTTTACCAGTTGCAAACGTCTTCGGAAGCCCCGACCCCGCTCAATACTGCTTTTCAGAATGTCGCACGGTATTTTGATGTCGAGGATACTGGCGGTTTCGCTCCCACTGGCCAAGCCAATACGCCCTGTGCCAGCGCCGAAAATGGCGGCGCCTGCCAGCAAGCTTTCGTCATTATGATTTCCGACGGGGAATACAGTGACAGAAGCACCACCAGCAACGCCGAGGGGGATGGGCCTTTCGCGCCACCCTACCATGACGATCTCCCTAACACTCTGGCCGATCTTGTCATGAGCTATTACGATACCGATCTGGCAAAGAATCTCGATAACGACGTACCCACTGGCAGCAAGGACGGCAATAACCGGCAACACATTGTCACCTACACGATTGGCTTCGGTGTGCGGGGAAGTATACCAATTGATGACATGGACCGAGATGGCACGCCGGATCCGAGCGGCTGTACCTACGCCGAGAATCCCTATTTCCTTAAAAAAAATTGTACCGTCATGCCCGCATGGCCGACGGACATGTCCATTACCAACGCCAGAGTTGATGACCTCTGGCATGCCGCTGTCAATGGCCATGGGCAATATTTCCAAGCGGCAGATGCGAAAGCGTTGCTTGACGCCCTCTTTTCCATCGCCGCCGATTTCACTTCCCGGCAGACAATCGGAGCTTCCAGCGCTGTCAACAGCGATCAACTGACTGACGGTACCACCGTTTATACTGGCGGGTATAATGGCTATGAATGGACAGGCGATCTGCTCGCTTACTCTTTCAAAAAAGATTTGAATGGCAAAATCACGAGCGAAGTGGATACGACTCATCCCAAATGGAGCGCGGCGGAACAACTCGCATCTCATTTAGACCGGATAATTTTCACCACGAATGGCGATGGCGCCTGGCTTGATTTCACATCCGCCGCCACTGGCCTGAACAGCGCTGGTTTCAGCGAAGCCCAGCGGCGGATGCTAACAATTCCTGGTGACGTTCTGACTTTTGACGACTCCATTTCCTATTTCCGTGGCAAAAGCGACATCGCCGGAGTGCGTAAACGTGGCGGTAGCATCACCGGCGATAATGTTCTGGGTGATATTGTCCACTCCGCGCCGGCACTGCTGCGTACCGCCACGGATAAAAATGGCACAATCTTTGTCGGCGCCAATGATGGTATGCTCCACGCCTTTGACGCCGAGACCGGGGCCGAGCGCTTCGCCTTCATCCCAAGTCTCGTGCATGACCATCTGGTTGATTTGAGCGATCCGGATTATTCACACCGTTATTATGTTGACGCCAGCCCGGTGGTCGAGCCTTTGCCCTTTTTCGACGGCATGGGTGTGCGGACTGACAATATGTATCTGCTTGTCTCCGGCCTCGGACGGGGCGGCAGAGGATATTTCGCCCTTGATGTCACAAACGCCGATTCTATCAACAATGCGGCCGCTACCGCCGCCATGGTGAAATGGGAGTACCCAAGCCGCTCGATGAGCGTGGCCGGTCTCGATACCAACGGCGATGGCCGGGTCGAAACCAATACCGCCACAGTTGGCAATCCCGGGTCATACACATATCGATACGAGGCCGCCGGCAGCGACGGGCGGGATAACGATGGCGATGGCTATATCGACGAAGCGGGCGAAAAGGCGCTCTCCATTTACGACGGTGAGACGAGAATCGGCCTCGCCTATCAGGACGACGACCTTGGGTATTCGTACAGTATTCCAGTTGTCGCCCGCTGCTATCTGAGCGCGAACAAGGCCAGGCCCACGGGCGGCGGCGATCATCCCTGGGTGGTCTTTTTTGGCAATGGCTATGACAGTTACAACGGCAAAGCCGTCCTGTATGTGCTTGATGCCTTAAGCGGTAAACTGATCAGAAAGATTGACACCGGCGCCGGCGGGGAAACCGACCGGCCACGCAATGGCCTGTCGTCTCCAGCCGTTGTCGATGTCGATAACGATGATAAGGCGGATTTCGCCTATGCCGGCGATCTGCGCGGCAATTTGTGGAAATTCGATCTTCGCTCGCGCGATCCGGCCAAATGGCGCGTCGCTCATGAAAATCCGGCGGGCCAGCCGCAACCAATGTTTACCACGGCGGCGGGTCTCGGTGAAATCGGGCAAGCGATCACCGCCCTGCCGCAGGTGGTGCATCACAATAAAAACTCCGGTTATATCGTGGTGTTCGGTACCGGCAGATTTTTTAATGAATCAGACCGCGCCGATAACAATGTGCAAACTCTGTTTGGCATTTGGGATAACGACACCGTGCTCGCGGTTACCGATCATATCGACAACGACGAGGATGGCATTGCCGATGAACCAAAAGAGATGCGACTCGACCGGAAAAATTATTTAGGAGTATGGCGCCGGGGGACGAACAGCTTTTCCAACCATGCCGGTAATCTTCTGAAGCAGGAAGTGTTGCTGCAAAAAACGATGCGGATGACAAATGCCGAGTCGGGTCAAACCGCGGATGCGACTCTTCGCGTCACGAGCGACAACTCCCGCGCCTCTGGCGGTTGGTGGAAGAGCGATAACCCCAATGGCTATATGGGCTGGTATTTTGATCTGCCTGGCCAAAAAGAGATTGACGCCGCGGGTGGGATCGAAACCGCTGGCGTATCGAGCGCTGATTCCGCCGAACGGGTCGTAAAAGATGTGCTCATCCGCGATGGCAAAGTGATCGCCGTCACCTTTATCCCCAACGACAGCGCCTGCGCCGCTGGCGGAAACTCCTTCCTCATGGAATTATCGGCCTTTACCGGCGACCGGCTTCCCACCGTTCAACTGGACATTGATGGCGATGGCAGACTCACGGAGGGCGATCTGATCGCTTATGGCGGCGGAAAGTATGCCGTATCCGGATATGGAATCAGTGGCATGGCCAACACCCCCGTATTTACCGGCGGGTCCGGAAACAAAGGAGATGATGGGACGGAGACTATGCTGATAGGCAGTTCTTCTGGAGCCATTGTCAGCATTGAGGAAGCAAAAGAAGCGAGTATCGCCTATTGGTGGGAAATGACCAACGATTGATCATCGAAGTATGGAGATACCATGTTAAGAAAGCGAAGTGGCACCGCATTCATCATGCTGATTATGCTGTCGGGTATAATCGGCCAAATCGATCAGGAAAAAATCATTATTGATGGAGTATCTTTCTCTTATGAATGGAAGGTTAATCCTGACTTCGCGCCAATTGCCCTGGAACGTTTTTCCGCCGGCGAAGAAATCCTTTTTCAAGTCAACAGCCAAGGCAGAATCATTAAAATATCGCCCATGTCAGCCACAGCACGGCCAACTGTCCCAGCCGCTCCATCGCGGAAGGCGAGTGATACCCAGCCAGACCGCTCCGTCCCGATCAGACAACACAATGGAGTTTGGACAAACGCATTCAAATTATAGATGAATAATCAAGGGTAATCCTCCCATATTCAACAGCATTTGAAAGTAGAGCCTAATTTCAGTTTTCATTTCAGGATGCACTCATCCTTCCTTCGGTTTTTTGCGACTCCCCTGTCGGCTGCGCTGACATTCCCCTCTGAGAGAGAGTGGTTGAATTGTTGCCGGACGTGAAGCGGAGCGAGGCGTTTCCGGACGGCTTCGGGGACAAAGCCGAGGAAGAATGCGCGGCAACTGTGCCAGAAGACCGACAGCAGCAGCAGCAGGGAGCCGATCACCAGGGCGGTAAGGGCGAAACTCAAATCAACCGCCCCATAAAGCTTGAGCAGGGTGCTGAAGGCATAGAGGACATAAAACAGCGAGGAGACCATCAAAGCGCGCCGGTCGATACACAGCGACACCAGCGCAATGCCCATATACAGACCCACAACCGTGAACGCCTGCCAGGGCATTGTCTGCCCCTTAAACAGCCCCAGAAAGAAAAAAATGGGATGCACCAAAAGCGGGGCCGCCAGAAGATGCAGCCAAAAGGCCACATCGGCACGCCGCGTCAGGCGCGCGGTATCGCTTGCGTCCCACCACATGGCCAGGGCGAACACGATCAGCCCGCACAGAAATAAAATGAAGGGAAGCCAGTCGACCAACTCCTGAACCGTCGTGAGCAGTGAAGTAACCGCCAGGCCGAGCGCTGCCGCGGCTCCGGCGGCAACGGTGATCGGCACCCTGAAACGCAGCCAGTGGAGCCATGCGCCGATTAAAGCGGCGGCGCTGCCGCCGATCAGGGAAAAGGTCCCGTATCCCGTGCGTTCCAGGAATTCGGCACCGAACGCATAACACCCGCCGACAAAGACCAGCAGCAAGACAATCGCCGGCAAGGCCATGCGCCGTTTGCGGACAAAAAATTCGGCCAATCCCCAGGCGCAGGCGGCAACGGCCATAGGCCCCAGCCATGGCGCGGCGCCCAGTCCGATCCAGCCCACCGAAACCAGCAGCAACGCACTCGCTATTACCACAAAGATATCGTTGAATCCGGTAATCAGCCGGAACTGCTCCTCATCGGCCAGCGGCGTCTGCCGCCGCAGCGCCACATACTCGCGGAAGGCCTGGCCTGCCTCCTCGGTGAACACTCCGGCCTCAACAGCGGAGAGGATATCTTCTTCTGTGTACCGCATCAGTGCTCCTTCGTTGTCAATCGGCGCTTAAAAATGCCCCACCTTGGCCTTAAACGCTTGGATATGGCTGATCTCCCCATCTGTTCGTGACAACTATCATACCTGTCCAGATTTCGGGGAACGCTTCTCTGAAGATATCAGAAATATATTGCCAATAATTTTTATCGATAATTTTATCGGCCTGAAAACTCACCACTCGGCACCGATATTAGTCAGGTGGGTGATGACGCGCTGGTTGGCCTGAAAAACCTGGGGATAGGTGAGGAAGGGCAAGACTCGCGGATACGAGGCGACGAAGCGGTTAACCAGCGATTGCAGCCGTTTCTTCAAGGCGGCATAACGCGGCGGAATGTCCTCTTCGGCCTCCATGCCCGGATGCTGGCGGGCCAGCCGCTGGATTTTGGGGGCGATGACATCCATGGCGTCGGCCAGATTGTTCATCGCTACGGCAATTTCATCCGGGTTGCTTGAGGTCTCGGCCACCTTCAGGTAGCGCTCCATCACCGGGATACGCGGCTGTAAAAGCGCCGCCGCCTCATCGTAGTGGTCGCCCGCCAACAGCCAGCCGGGCCACAGCAACAGAAGGGCCAAAACAGCCGTTTCCAGAAAACGCATGATTCCTCCGATGGTAGTTTGTTCACTCCGCCGGCGGATAGCCAATTGCCACCGACCAACTGCCAGGACCGAGATGGGCGCCGGTGGTGAGCGACAGCGGCACGATATGGATTTCCGCTTGCGGGTAAAACGATCTCACTACATCCGGCAGTGTTGCCGTCAGCCAGTCCTGGTTGTCGGTATACTGCAACAAAATGAGTGGCGTTGCCAACTTGTCCTCAGGCGGGCCAGAAGAGGCCAAGCGCGCTTTGAGGAAAGCCAACTGGCCGCCGCGGTTGCGGACCAGACCCAGTTTGCGCACGCCGTCGGGCATTGGGCTGATGATCGGTTTCAGGCCCAAAATACCGGCAAAAAATTCTCCCGTCTTTGAGACGCGGCCCCCCGCCGCAAGAAAAGTGAGCGTGTCGA
>DOMU01000014.1 GCA_003509305.1 Desulfobulbaceae bacterium
GTGCAGCACGACGATATCGCCGGCGGGCACGGCGGCAAGCGTTTTCAACATGGCCGGGAAATCAATCCCCATACGGGTGGCGTCGTAGTAGGGATAGTCCTTTTGTGGGAAGGCGGCGAAAATGCCCCGGTGATTGCTCCAGGTCGGATTAGTGATCCACACCGTTGCCCCCGGCAGAAATTTTTGCAGCAATCCCGCCCCAACCCGCAGCGCGCCGGTGCCGCCGGGCGTCTGCGTTGTTACTACCCGCTTTTCGCGCAAGGCCGGATGATCGGTGCCGAAGACCAATTGCCGCGCGGTCGCCGTAAACGAGGCATCGCCCGCGATCGGCAGATAACTTTTGCTGGTTTCGCTTGCGACGAGGATTTTTTCGGCCTCTTTCACAGCCGTGAGAATCGGCGTCAACCCAGCTTCGTCCTTGTAGACGCCAACACCGAGGTTAACCTTGTGCGGGTGGTCATCGGCGCGAAAAGCCTCGGTCAACCCCAGAATCGCATCCGCCGGGGCGGCTTGCACATTGTGCCACATAGCTGCTAGCTCCTCTCTTTGTTTCTCGTTGCCAGCGCCAGCGCTTGCCGGGCAATGGCCAACTCCTCGTTAGTTGGAATCACCCACAATCGCGTCCGGCTGTTGGCGTCGCCGATTTCTCTTGCCCCGGCTTGCGCGCGGCGATTTTTCTCAGCGTCCAGGACAATGCCAAAATTTTCCAAACCGGCAAGCGACTTTTCCCGCACGGCGCTATCATTTTCACCGATGCCGGCGGTAAAGACAATAGCGTCCACCTGGCCCAAGACAGCCATGAAAGCGCCGATGTAACGCCGGTTGCGGTAGGTCAGTATCTCGAGAGCCAGGGCGGCGGCGGCATTGCCCTGGGATATCGCCTGATGGATATCGCGCATATCGCCGAGGCCGCAGATGCCTTTGAGGCCAGATTCCTTATTGAGCATGGCGTCGATTTCCTCAATGTCCATGCCACGGTTGCGGGCGAGAAAAGCCGGAATCGATGGGTCGATATCGCCGCAGCGCGTGCCCATGACCAGACCTTCGAGAGGGGTCAGACCCAGGGTGGTGTCAACGCTCTTGCCTCGCTCTATCGCCGTCATCGAACTGCCGTTGCCGAGATGGATGGTAATGAGGTTCAATTCACCAAGCGGCCTGCCCATCAGACGGGCGCATTCGCCGGCCACATACTGGTGCGAAGTGCCATGAAAACCATAACGCCGCAGCCGGTTTTCCAGGTAGAAACGGCGTGGCAGGGCGTAATGAAAAGCTCGTGGCGGCATGGTCTGGTGGAAGGCGGTGTCGAAGACCGCCACCTGCGGCACTCCCGGCAGCAGTTTCATGGCGACGCGGATGCCGTCGAGACCCGCCGGGTTGTGCAGTGGCGCAAGAGGCGTGTTGTCCTCTATCGCTTTGATAACCGTTTCGTCGATCAGACAGGGTTCGTGAAAATCCTCGCCGCCATGGACAACGCGATGCCCTACGGCTGAAAGTTCGCTATGACCCGCGAGAACGCCCTGAGCCGGGTCGGTCAAAAGGCCCAAGGCCAGGCGCATTCCTTCCTGATGGCTGGCGATGGCTTGCCGCCGTTCGATGGTCTGTTCCGCCGCGCCGCCTTTACCGAAAACGCAGCGGCACCGGCTGTCTTCTTCACCGATGCGCTCGACCAGGCAAGAGGCGAGAACCTGTTCCCCGGCCATTGACAGGAGTTGCAGCTTGATTGAGGAACTGCCGGAGTTGATGACCAGGATTTTCATAAGGCCGCTCTTTTTTCGGCTTGCGCCTGAATGGCGGTGATGGCCACGGTGTTGACGATGTCATCGACCGTGCAGCCGCGTGACAGGTCATTAATCGGTTTCTTCAGCCCCTGCAGAATCGGGCCGATGGCCACCGCCCCCGCCGTCCGCTGCACCGCCTTGTAGGTGTTGTTGCCGGTGTTCAGGTCGGGAAAAATGAACACCGTCGCCTTGCCGGCCACCGCTGAGTTGGGCATTTTGGTGGCGGCGACGCCCGGATCGACGGCTGCGTCGTATTGCAGCGGCCCCTCCAGTGGCAGGTCGAGTTCTTTTTCGGCGATAAGCTGTTTGGCCAGTTTGGTCGCCTCGGCGATCCGCTCGACATCCTGACCCTTACCGGATGTCCCGGTCGAATAGCTGAGCATGGCCACGCGCGGCTCGATGCCAAAAATCCGCGCCGTCTCCGCCGAACTGAGGGCGATTTCCGCCAACTGTCTGGCATCGGGATTGGGATTGACGGCGCAGTCGCCATAGACCAACACCCGGTCGTGCAGGCACATGAGAAAAACCGACGACACCACCGAAATGCCCGGCTTGGTTTTGACGAATTCAAAGGCCGGGCGGATGGTATGCGCCGTGGTGTTTTCGGCACCGGAAACCATGGCATCGGCCAGTCCTTCGTATACCATCATGGTGCCGAAATAGCTGACGTCGCGCATCCGTTCCCGCGCCACTTCCTCGCTGACACCTTTCCCCTGGCGTAATTCGATGTATTTGGCCATAAAGCGTTCAGTCAGCACCGAATGGGAAGGGTCAATGATTTCCACCCATTTCAAATCGACGTCGAAGGCTCTGGCGCGGGCTTTCACCTCATCTTCCGGTCCGAGCAGTACAATATTCGCGACGCCACGTCGTTGCAAAATGCTGGCGCTGCACAAAATGCGGTCGCAGGTACCTTCCGCCAGCACCACACGCTGCACATCTTTGGCCGCCCGCTCCAGCAGCATGAACTCAAACATCTTTGGCGTCATATGCGTTGATTTGCTGGTGATCAGCCGCCGTTTCAGGATATCGCAGTCGATGGAGCGCCTGAAATCGCCGCTGGCTAAAGCGATGCGCTGGTTGTCGTCAACACCGAGCTGGCTGTCGATTTCACTGGTTTTCTGGATCGTCTCCGCCGTCGCCTTCTCAAGCGAGATGATTGCCGGCATACTTTCCGGGGCGAGTCCGTTCAAAAGATTCAGCACGTTCTCATGCGGCAGCAGGCCACCAGTCAAAACGATGCCGGAAATATCCGGATAGCCGCTGGATTGCTGGGCGGCGACGCAGCCAAGAATGATATCATTACGGTCGCCAGGTGTGATAATCAGGCTGCTCTCTTTGATTTTTGGTAGGAAATTCCCCACTTCCATGGCCGCGACCACGGTGTTGCCAACCAGTGCCCGCAGTTTCTTTTCGCCGCAGATGACCGTGCCGCCAAGCCAGCGTTTGACATCGGCAACCGTCGGCAGATACAGTTCGGCCCGTTCCGGGATGATGAAAACCGGCAGGTCGGTTTTCAGGCGCAACGAGGCCAACGACAGCGTTTCTTCGGCCTTGTTGATGATGCAGCCGAGCACATCGGCGCCATTATCAAGGCAGGTTTCGATTGCCGTCTGCACCTGCTTGCCGATTTCCGCCGTTGATTTGTCCTTAGCCGAAATCACCAGCAGCATCGGTGCGGCCAGATTGATGGCCAGCTCTGTGTTGAGTTCCATTTCAAGGGCTGGATCCTGGCCACGAAAATTGGTGCCATCGCAGAGGACAAAATCGTAGCGGGCTTTGACGACGTTATATTTGCTGATGATGATGTCGAGCAGTTCCGCTCGCCTGCCCGCCTGTATAAGTTCCTGGGCTTTTTTAAATGTGCAGCCGTGCGCGTCGTCGTAGGAAATATCCAGCTCGAAATGTTCCAGCACCAGATTGATGCTTTGGTCTTCCCAGCCTGGCCGTATGGCGTTGATGACGGGACGGAAGAAACCGACTTTCGGTAAAGACGACATCAGCATTTCCATCATACCCGGCAGCAGGGCCGGTTTGCCGCTTCTTGTCTCGGTGGCGGCGAGGAAAATATTGTGAGCCATGGCGGAAAATCTCGCTTTTTATGGGCGCGCTGCTTCTGTCCCTGAAATTTTCGTAAAAATATGCTATGCGTTTGTCATACGAACCAGACGCTACAACCGGATCACCTTTTTACCAGTGACAATGAAAGGTTGATTATATACTTTCCGCCGGGTGTTTTGCGATTTTTTTCCTGAACGCCGTAAAATTCATCTATGAGATATGCTTTTTTCAGAAACTCGACGCGTAAGTGGTATAATTACGGTCGATTCATATTCTGGCTCGGCCTGGTAGCGATGCTGGCGGTGACTTCTATCCTTTTTCCTGCGCCGGTAAAAAAACTGACGCCGGCTAACGCTGGGCAGTCGGCGCCACCCGTAGCCGAAAATATACCGGCGACCACCGCCGCGCCGCCGCTGCTGCCTCCCGGTTCCGTGCCGTTACCCGCTTTTCGGGCCTGGATGTCAAACACTGAAAGTGACGATCAGGCCAGCATTGCCGGGTCATTTTTTCCCAACGAAAAAATGTATCTTTATGTTGTTTTTCCCGAACTGACCGCTGGCATTGCCCGTGTCAACGTCAACTGGATTTCTCCGGCCGGTAGGCGGAGTAATTCAGCGGAACAGGTCATCAGCCAGGCGGCGACGGGATCGGTAGTTATCCATTTCTGGTTGTCGTTTTCTGCGAACGGCGCGGTGACAGAGATGCTCACCGGCAAAGAATATAAACCCCAGGTTTACGGCCAATGGCAGGCTCAGATCTTTTTCAACGGCGAACCGCTGACCACACTGCCTTTTCTCATTCAAGAATAGGCAATTGATGGCGGTGATGGCGTCGTCATGTTTCACGTGAAACATTGAGGAGTGTTGAACATCATGACAGACTTTCTCGTGATCGGCAGCGGTATCGCCGGCTTATCCTTCGCCCTGCGGGCCGCCCAAATCGGCCAGGTTCTGGTCATTACCAAGAAATCGGATTGCGATTCGGCGACCAATTTGGCCCAGGGCGGTCTGGCGGCGGTGATGGCGGCGGACGACAGTTTTGACCTGCATATTCAAGATACTCTTAACGCTGGAGCCGGACTGTGCGATCCAAAGGTGGTGGAGTTTGTCGTCACCGAAGGGCCGGCGCGCCTGAAGGAGTTGATCCAGATAGGAGCACGTTTTCAGCGTGGCAAAGATGGGGCCAGCGAATTTGATTTGGGCCGGGAAGGCGGTCATTCGCGACGGCGCATCGTTCATGCCCATGACCTGACCGGTAAAGAAATTGAACGTGCCCTTTTGGAAAGTTGCCGCAACAACCCGCACATCGAGTTGCGGGAAAATCATGACTGTATCGACCTGTTGCTGGAAAATGGCCGCTGTGTCGGCGCTACTGTGCTGGCTGCCGATGAAATTCTCTCCGTTTACGCCAAGATTACCGTCCTCTGCACTGGCGGCGCCGGCAAGGTGTACCAGTACACCTGCAATCCTGATATTGCCACTGGTGACGGTATCGCCATGGCCTTTCGCGCTGGGGCTAAAATCAGCAATATGGAATTTTTTCAATTTCATCCGACCTGTCTTTATCACCGCGACGCCAAAAGCTTCCTCATTTCCGAAGCCTTGCGCGGTGAAGGGGCGATTCTGCTCAACAAGGCTGGAGAGCGGTTCATGCGGAAATATGCTCCGGAAATGATGGAACTGGCGACCAGGGATACGGTGGCCAGGGCCATCGACCGTGAAATGAAGATCAGCGGCAGCGAATCGGTCTATCTCGATATCAGCCACAAGGGTAAAGACTTCCTGGAAAAACGCTTTCCAACCATCTATGCCTTTTGTAAGCAGGCTGGTTATGACATCAGCCAGGGGCCGTTTCCGGTGGTGCCTGCCGCTCACTATCTCTGTGGCGGTGTGCTGACCGATGAATGCGGACGGACTTCCGTCGATGGGCTGTACGCCCTGGGTGAATGCGCCTGTACCGGTTTGCACGGCGGCAACCGGCTGGCCAGCAATTCGCTGCTTGAGGCCATCGTCTTTGCCGAGCGCGCGTTTATTGGTTGTAAGCGGGAATTACCGGCCATCAAAATCGCCGGTATTGAAAGCGGCAGGCAGCAGCGCGGAAAAAAAATCGAAGAAAAAGTCGTCATCAACCACAACTGGGAGTTGATCCGCAAGATCATGTGGAACTATGTCGGCATCGTTCGCAGCGACCGGCGATTGATTCTGGCCGGGCGGCGAATTCAGGAAATTCATGAGGAAATCTCCTCGTTCTGCCGTGAATACCATCCCAGCACCGATTTACTCGAACTGCGTAACATTGGTATCGTGTCGCTCCTGATCATCAAGGCGGCCCAGATGCGCAAGGAATCGCGCGGCTTGCACTACACCGTCGATTATCCGGAGAAAAGCGACAGCCAGCGCTTCTGGAACATCTTCCAGCGCAACGGGCGGGATGACGAGATATGTTTAATCGGCAGGAAATACATCTGAGGAATTATCATGAAGGGCGGTCACAAATCTCATGACGGCCCAGGTGGTATTATAACTATGGAATCCCATTGAGAGGAAAAGCCGCAAATGATAACGAATTCAATCCGCTGGAAAGTACCAGGATTCTATTTCGAGGATCAGGCACTGCTGCACTTTTTGCAAATGTGTGAATACAGCGGTCTGCCTAGCTTTGCCGAAGTGTACGGCAGCATCCCCTGCAAGTGGGATGGCGGCAGGACGGCGCACCATCTTGCGCCCAGCGACCCTCCTCCCAATTTTGCGCAATACCGAAACAGAGGCGTCCAGGTCTATCTCACCTTCAATTCCAATCAATTGACGGAAGCGGATCTGGACGATGAAGTGGGCAACCGGCTGCTGCAAGAGGGGGATGGCGCCATCATTGCCTCTCCGCTTTTGAACGATTACATCCGCGATAAATATCCCAGGGTTTCCCGCACCGCCTCGACAATTCTGTCGATCATAGCTCGCAAAGACAGGACGATTGAGCATTATCAGCGGCTCTGTGATGAGTACGACAAGGTCGTCGTTGGCACGACGCATCTGTTCAATACCGACAAAGAACGCAGCCTGGACCTGAAATTTATCGACCAGTTAGACAGGGACAAGATCGAAATCATGGTCAACGATAACTGCGTATTCGATTGTGCTTTCAGGGCCAGGCATCATCAACTGGTAGGCAGGCACAACAAATTGCGAACAAACGAATCGATGCGGGAAGTGGTGCAGTTCTTTCGGTCATTCTGCAAAGCGCATCTGGCGGTGAGAGGCATGGCTCCCGACCTGATATTGACCAATCCGATGGTCGCCACGCTGCAAGAGATGGGTTTTAAGCGCTTCAAACTGGTCGGCAGGGATATGCCCGTGGCCTATATCCTGACCGAAATGCTGCGGTATATCATCCCGGAACGGCTCCAGTCCCACTTCAATATGGGCCTGGCTCATGTCATCCATAGCGCGGTGATTAATTCGTTTGTTCCGGTGCTGGGGGGGCATATCAATAGGGCGCTGGCCATGTTTTCCCAGCCGCCCGCCCCTGAATCGCAACGGCAGGTAATCTCGTCGTTTACGCCGCTGTTGCAGACTCAGATCAATCAGGCGCTGGCCATTGCCCGCCGTACTCCTCCCATTCCGTCAAAGGACACCCAGGAGTAGACGGGCGGAAAAACCTTCGGTGCGCCTGCATGATAGAGCCGCTCATAGAACTGGCCGAGAAATAACTGCCCATTGCATCATCGCTGTGGTAAAGTTTTCGCCCTCCACAGGAGGAAAGCCCGCGATACGCCATTTTCCATGGGAGCGGAGCTGATTTGTAAAACCAGGGCGGGTTTTGCCGCTGGCCAGCGGGAGCGCGCAAGGCGCCCGGGTAAAAATTGTATGGAACTTGACGATGAGTATTGTGAAAATATACGAATTCCCCGATCCAGTGCTGCGGAAAGCGACGGCAGCGGTCGAAACCTTTGACGATGAACTCCGTCAACTGGCTGAAGATATGGCGGTGACGATGTTCGATGCCCCCGGTGTTGGCCTGGCGGCGCCACAGATCGGCGAATCCATCAAGATGATCGTCGTCGATCATTCGCGGCAGGAAGATAATCCCGGCACCTGGCTGGCCTTGGTCAACCCGGAAATTATCGCCGCCGAGGGTCGGCAATGCGGCTCTGAAGGCTGCCTGAGCATGCCGGATCTGACTTCTAAGGTCAATCGCTACCACACGGTCACGGTGCGCTATCTGGATTTGCACGGTGAACCGCGGGAAATTGTCGCTGAAGACCGGTTCGCCGTGGTCTTGCAGCACGAGATCGATCATCTGAACGGCGTGCTGTTCTTAGACCATCTGAGTTCCCTGAAACGTAATCTGTACCTGAAAAAATATAAAAAATGGTTCCGTCAGCAACAGGCGTAAAAGAAGCCGGTAAACGNNTAAACTGCGCCTCGTGTTCATGGGCACGCCCGATTTCGCGGCCACGGCCCTGAGCGCGCTTTTAAGCACAGGCGATGAGGTGGCGCTCGTGGTGTCGCAGCCGGACCGTCCACAGGGGCGCGGGCGTATTCTCGCGGCGACACCGGTGAAAAAGACCGCTTTGGCCCATGGCCTGGCGGTGGCGCAGCCGGAATCGCCAAACGACGAAAACTTTCTTGGCCAGATCAAAATAATCCAGCCGGATGCCATTATCGCCGTTGCCTATGGCCGTATCCTGCCCCAGGCATTACTCGCCCTGCCGCCGCTTGGCTGCCTGAATATCCACGCCTCGCTGTTACCCGCCTATCGTGGCGCCGCGCCCATCCAATGGTCGTTGATCAACGGTGAAAGAGAGGTCGGCGTCAGCATCATGAAAATGGATGAAGGTCTCGATACCGGCGCGATTTTGCTGCAAAAGGCCATGTATCCGACGGTGGATGAAACTTCGGCCAGCCTATTTGCCAAACTCGCCGATCTTGGCGCCGCCGCCCTGCTCGAAACCCTGACGCTGCTGAAAACCGGCGGCATCACGGCGCAGGAACAGGATGACCGTCAGGCAAGCTGGGCGCGTCCATTAAAAAAAGAAGACGGTCTTATCGACTGGCGGCGTCCGGCCAGAGCATTACACTGCCTGGTGCGGGGCCTCGACCCCTGGCCGACGGCTTTTTCCTACCTGGACGGCAGGAAATTTCAATTCTTCACGCCAGAGATGGTTTACCAGGAAAGCGGCCAGCCACCGGGGACGGTGCTTTTCGCCGATAAGCGCGGTCTCCTTATCGCCTGCGGTGAACATTGCCTGCTGTTCCACGAAATCCAGATTGCTGGCAAAAAGCGTTTGTCCGTTGCCACGTTTCTTAACGGCCAGCCTATCGCCGGTCGCTTCACGCCGACACCATGACCATCGCCTACCTCGACTGTTTTTCCGGTGTCAGCGGTGACATGCTCTTGGCCGCCTTCCTTGATGCCGGAATGCCGGAAGAATACTTGCGGCAAGAGCTGGTCAAGCTGCCGCTTTCGGGCTATGGCCTGAATATAACTACAATTTATGAACAGGGTATTGCCGCTCGCGGCGTAACGGTAGATTGTGCCGCGAGCCAACCGCTGCGGCATCTGCGTGATTTGACGGCCATTATCGAGCAATCGTCTCTGGCCGCGCCGCTGCGAAAACGGGCCATTGCTGTCCTCGTCGCCTTGGCCG
>DOMU01000117.1 GCA_003509305.1 Desulfobulbaceae bacterium
AGGCGTTTGCTGAGGCCGGCAATCGTCTTGAGCGAACCGCCATCGGCCAACGTTTTAATGAACTCATGCACCATGCGTACCGCTTCCGGATGCCGCATAATCAGGACATTCGCGCCACTCATAAGATAGGAGACAGCGCCGACGGATTCCATCATGACGCCACGGCGTTCCGGATCACCCAGGATCGGCGCGGCATCGACCGTCTGCTTGGCTTCTTTACTCTTCCACACCTCATTGCCGAGATTGTTGATCATCGGGAATTGCAGTTTGTCATCACCCTGGGTCAGGGCCGCGAGCGTCAGACGCTCCATGACGGAATAGGTATACTCCAGGCCGTAGCCTAAACCACCGGTGGTCGGATCAACCACCAGACGATCCATCGGCATACCCAGGTTTTCCAGCAGGATATTGACCTGTTTAGCCAGATTGACATCAATCGGCGACGAGGCAATGACCGAATGACCATAACCCATGGCGGCCGCACCGATGCCTTTGTAGTTCTTTTCCTCAACCGGCCCCAGCAGGAGATTTTCCCCCTGGCAGGCTTCAGCAATGGCCTTCAGCACCATCTCATCTTTGGCGGGAACCCCGCAACCCCAGACGATCAGCGGTACTTTAATCGCGGCCAACACGCCTTTGACGATGGCGGCGGCGGCCTCCGGGCTGACGTCTTTATCGTTCGGGTCGGTGCTCTTCAGTTGCAGGACGATGGCGTCAGCGCCAAATTCAACACATTTTTTCGCCCAGGCCACGGGATCGGCCAACACATCCTTGAAAGGAGCGACAGCGGGTTCCGCCCAGTCTTCCGGAACCATGTCCCATACTTCCATGGCGATGATCGGCTTATTCGGCATCGCACCTTCAAAGGTGTAAAACGGAAAGCAGGTCTCCCCGCCGATTTTTACCGCACCGGCGCCTTTTCCGAGTGAAATTTCCTTAATCCCACCCACATAGGATTCCTTCTTAGTTACAAATCCCACTTTTACCTCCTCCATGCTGAGTTGTTGTTTGACAAAGACCGGGATCTGCCATTCACGGTCTTCACAAAGCGTTCCTGACTCCTGACTACCCACGGCTATAATAGAAAACGCGATGGCCCCTTTACCTGCTGGCCATCACATTTGGTTGCCCATCATTAGCTTCTTCCGCTCCTCCAATCTTTTTCGCAAACGCGGGAATTTTTCGATCTCCGTGTGCGGGATAAACATGGCCGCCACATAATTAGTCATATAGGATGGCGTCTCGGATAGCTCGAAATTGGTCGTTTTTCTCGTGACCTCAACGACATCTTTCCGAATTTTATTCGTCAGGGAACACATGCGCGCCCCCAACAATGAGCCATTACCGATGAAGACCACGCGCTCCGGATCGATTTCCGGCAACAGCCCCAAAGTCATGGCTTTTTCCAGATCAATATAACTACCAAAACCTCCGGCCAGAATAATGCGCTCGATCTGCTCCATGCCAAGGCCGACCTCGGTGAGCAAAGTCATACAGCCACTATAAATGGCTCCTTTAGCACGGATCAGGTTTTCAATGTCCAATTCACTCAGCGTGATGTCGCGGTCGATGTCGGTTTCGTCACGCCAGACCAGGACATACTCCCAGATGCCTGGCTGGCCTTCGCGGATACGCTTGGAGAGAAGGGAGCGATGAAATTTGCCAGTATTGTCGATGACGCCCATCTCAAACATCAAAGCGACCATGGTCAAGAGGCCGGAACCGCAGATACCGCGTGGCTTGGCGCCGCCGACCGTGACCAGCATCGGCTCGAAAGTCACCGGATCGAGAGAAAAATCTTCAATCGCCCCTTTAGTGGCCCGCATCCCAAATTCAATGCCGCCACCCTCAAAGGCCGGGCCAGCGGAACAGGCGGCGCAGGCCAGCCAGTCTTTGTTACCGACGACGATTTCGGCGTTGGTGCCAATATCGAGAAAGAGTGTCAGCTCTTCATCGCGGTACATGCCAGTGCCCATGATACCTGAAACGATGTCGCCACCAACATAACTGGAAATCTGCGGATAAACCAGGGCGTTGGTGTGCTCGGCCAAATCGAGGCCAATGGCGACGGCGGGCACAAGCGGATACAAGGTCGCCGCCGGGACATAGGGAGCGCGGCGGAGATAACTAGGATCAATCGCCAAAAGGAGCTGGGTCATCGTCGTGTTGGCGGCGATGGTAATCGAGGCGATGTCCTGGCGGTCGATACCGGATGCTTTAAGGATTTGACCAATCAGACGATTGATGGTAGCGGTGATGACCGATTGCAAGGTTTCCAGGCCGCCCGCCTTTTCAGCGTAGATGATGCGGCTGATGACATCTTCGCCGTAGCTGATCTGGCCGTTGAAATCGCCACGCTCGCCTTTGATTTCACCGGTGTTCAGGTCGATCAACTGCACATAGACCGTGGTCGTGCCGATATCCACCGCCAAGGCGTAACTTTCGCCGCTGTGGTCACCCGCCTGGATGTTGGCAATGACATTTTTGCCGTCATCGCGCACCGGTTTGATCACCGTGACCGTAACGCGGAAATTCTCTCGCCGCAATTCGGCCGGCAAACGGCGAATCATCGGCAAAGTCAGTTCCAGCTTGTGCAAGTCGTTATGCTGACGCAAAGCAATGAGCAGCCGCGATACATCGGGCATGTTGTTGGCGGCGTCGGGCGGCGCCAGCTCAAGATAAATCTTTTCGACCGGGGCGATAAAGAGGCCCTTTTCTTTCAGCGAATTAAAATCGAAGGTTTTGATTTTCGCCGTGCGCCGCGGCGTCATCGGCTGATTGAGCACCGCCGCGTCGATGGCCGATTCAACCGGCACCCGCACAGTGATGTCGCCTTGAACTGTCGCGAGACAAGCCAAACGGTAGCCTTTGGCGACGTCCTCCTCGCTGAGACGCTCGGAAATTCCTTCACCGACCGAACCTTTTTCGACTTTGATCCGGCACTTGCCACAAACACCGCCGCCGCCGCAGGAGGCATTGATATGGACGCCCGCTTGCAAGGCGGCGCGGATCAGCCGTTCTCCTTTACCGACAGATATGGTGCGATTATGTGGCAGGAAAGTTACGTTGGCTGTTTCCATCACTTTTTTATCAGTCGTCCCTATCCACTTAATGCCGCTCAGGCTTCAAGTGTAGAGTCTCAAGTGTAGAGTTTATTGAAGAAACGTCAAACAACCGCTGCTCCGCGAAGGATTTACCTGTTCAGCCAACAAAAATCAAGAGGAAGCTGACCGGACGGCATGTTTTCCCGCCGGTCGTTTTGCGCCGGGATTACTGGTCATCATGACGGCTACCGCTTGTTTTCTTGTGGTTTCTTAAATCAAAATTATGATTTATTTATAGTTGACCACGAAGAAAATCGGATATGTGCTGTCGCGTATTGCCATTTTCTGGTTGTACACACGCTACAACTTGTTTGATTTATTCCATAAACGACTATAACGAAATGTATTTTATTACAGGACGGACGCCGCTAAAAGAAAAATGAGAATTATTGTCATTTCTTCCCTGGACGTCACATCAATCGGCAATTATTGTTGCCGGAACATTCAGGGAACGGTGAGCAACGCCATCAGCCCTCAACCTTATTTTTCCGGAGGAACAACCATGACCACCACAGCGGACAATCTGCACGAAGCCTTTGCCGGCGAAAGCCAAGCCTATCAGAAGTACATCTCTTTCGGCAAAAAGGCCGAAAAGGATGGCTTCGCCAACATCGCCAAACTGTTCCGCACCACCGCCGAAGCCGAGCGGATTCACGCTGAAGGCCACATGAAAGCCATGGAGCTGGTGGCTTCCACCGTCGAAAACCTGCAAGCGGCGATTGACGGCGAAACTCACGAGTACACGAAAATGTATCCGCCAATGCTGGACCAGGCGGTAGCCGAAAGCAATAAAGCGAAAACGATGTTTAAATTCGCCGTTGCCGCCGAGGAAGTCCACGCCCAGCTCTACGCCAAAGCGCTGGAAGCGGCGAAAAAAGGCGCCGACCTTGACGTCAGTGATTTTTATCTCTGCCCGGTCTGCGGCTACATCGAGCTGGGCAAAGCGCCGGAAAAATGCCCGGTCTGCGGCGCCCTAGCGAAAATTTTTACCAAAGTGGCCTGATATCACTGGCGGGCTGGTTCCGTCGCCGGCGCCTCGATTCCGGCCCGC
>DOMU01000182.1 GCA_003509305.1 Desulfobulbaceae bacterium
ATGATCGGCCCGGAATACGGGCGGGATTGCGGCATCGCCGCCGCCCTGCAAGAAGTTCTTGCCATCGAAGGCGTGCGCGGCGCTCTGGCCATTCGTGGCCCGCTTTTGGGCGCCGCCGGCGCAATTGAGCTGATCAGCCTGGCCATACCATGATTGCGGCATGATGGCGTGATGGCCAGCGTTCCTTGAAGAAAACACAAAAAGGAGACAAATCCATGGATGCCAACATGCGGTGGTATTAAGAGACGCGCGGTAAAAAAGCGGTGGCGGCACTGGAAAAGAACGGTTTTACCGCCGCCTATTTCCCCGACCGTGCCAGCGCCACCACCCATATCCTCAGCCTGGTTCCGGATGGCGCTAAAGTCGGTTTTGGTGGCTCCATGACCATTCAGGCTATGGGTATCAGAGAAAAGCTGACCGAAAAAAATTGCACTCTCCTCGATCACCATCGAGAGGGATTGACCCCTGAAGAAAGCAACGCCGTACGGCGTCAGCAACTGCTCTCCGACGTTTTCCTGTGCGGTTCCAACGCCGTCACCATGCGGGGCGAGTTGGTCAACGTTGACGGCATCGGCAACCGGGTGGCGGCCATGATGTTCGGGCCGGAGCGGGTCATCATCGTCGCCGGCACCAACAAGCTGGTCAACACCCTGGAGGAAGCCCACGAGCGCATCAGAACTGTCGCCGCGCCGATCAACAACAAGCGTCTCAACTATAAAAATCCCTGTGTGGAATCGGGGCAATGTATGAATTGCCGTGAAGAAACCCGCATCTGTAACCTCACCACAATTCTGCACAGGCGTCCCTTTTTGACCGACATTCATGTGCTGATTGTTGGCGAGGAACTTGGATATTAGCGCTTAGCGTTGACCACGGAGTAAGTCGAAGATGTGCCAGCGGGCATCAGCATCTTGTGGTGACATATGCCCTGCGGCATGTCCGGTTTATACTAAAATATATGGCGGAGGTTCTATGAAATTTGAAGCCATCCCAAAAGAGACCATCATGACGGTGCCGCAAAAAGGCCGGGAACCTCAACGCGTGGAAAGTGAAATCCGCGTTGATCCTCTGACTCGGCGTACCAGCCGGATCTGTCATTTCATGCCCCCCGCATGGAAAAAGCCGGATCTGGACGCGCTTGTCGCCAAAGCCGGTGACTGGTGCCCGTTCTGTGGCGACAACGCCCATCAGGTGACGCCCTGTTTCCCAGCCGATCTCATCAGCGAAGGCCGGATGCGGAAGGGGAATATGATGATTTTCCCGAATCTCGCGCCCTACGACTCGGTCAGCGCCGTGGCCCTTTTCGGCACCCATCTTCACTTCATCCCGATGACGGATTTTACGCCGTCCCTCATCGCGGAAACTTTTGCCTTCTGTTGTGAATTTTTCCAGAGAATCACCGCCGCCAACCACCCCGAAGCGGTGTACCACCTCATCAACTGGAACCATATGCCGCCGTCGGGAAGTTCGGTCATCCATCCCCATCTGCAGGTATTTTCCACCTCAACGGCGCCGCTCTTGATGCGGCAGGAACTGGACGCGGCAAAGGTTTATTTTGCGCAACATGGAAGCGTCTACTGGGACGACCTGGTGGCGGCGGAACAAGCGGATGGCCGCCGTTATCTGGGGAAAATCGGCCGGTCTCACTGGATGACGGCATTCGCGCCGTTGGGTACGGCGGGCGATGTGATGGCGGTGGTGGAAAATGTCCGCGCCACCCTGGAACTGACGCCGGCTGATCTGGCGGATATTGCCGCCGGTCTGGCCTGTGCCATGGCAGCTTACGATAAGATGGGGCTTTACAGCTTCAATATGGGTTTCTTTACCAGTACGGCGGACGATGAGACTTTCCGGTTTCACCTGCTCTTCTCGCCCAGGGTTTATTTTAATGCCGTCCTGGGAACGCCTGATACCGGCGCCTTGCGCAATCTTTACAATGAAAGTATCAGCATAGCCTTTCCCGAAAAGATCAGTGCCATGCTGAAGCCGGATTTCAACGCCCGAAAGTAGTGCCACGCTGGCATACACGGGCTTGAAAGATGCTGTGAAATTTGTCGGTATTACCTTAACTTGCCGTCTTTCAGCGTGTAGCGGCTGTCCATGCGCTCGGCCAGTTCCAGGTTATGCGTAACCATCAAGACCGCCAGCTTGCGTTCACGGCAGAGGGCGCGCAAGAGTTCGAAGACCCGCTGGCCGGACTTGCTGTCGAGGTTGCCGGTGGGTTCGTCGGCAAGCAGCACCGCCGGTTTCATGATCAAAGCCCGTGCCAGGGCCACGCGCTGCTGTTCGCCGCCGGAAAGCTCGGCAACGCGGTGGTTTTGCCGCTGGCCGAGTTCCACCGCCTCAAGCAGCGCCAGCGCTTCCACTCGCTTCGCCCGCAAACCCTTCCCGGCAATCAAGGCTGGCATCAGGATGTTTTCCAGCGCCGAAAATTCCGGCAGCAGGTGGTGAAACTGAAAAATAAATCCTAACGATAAATTACGGAAACGCGCCCGCGCCGTTTCGCTCAGGCCATTGAGGTCGGTATCACCGAAGAAAAGCTGGCCGCTGTCAGCCTGGGCCAGTGTGCCGAGTATCTGCAGGAGCGTCGTCTTCCCCGAGCCGGAAGCGCCGACGATAGCCGCCATTTCCCCTTCCGCCAAAGTCAGGCTGGCACCGTCGAGAATAGTCAGGTTCGTGCCGCCCATGCGATACGTCTTTCGGATATCGAAAGCCCTGAACATGCTCATGACAACATCTCCGCCGGTTGCACTCGCGACGCCTTCCACGACGGGTACAGGGTGGCGCCGAGCGTAATGACGATGGACGCCAGTGCGACAACGGTCACGTCGAACGGCAAAACCTTGATCGGTAAGGTTGTCATCGGATAGACGCCGGACGGCAATTCGATGAAGTGATAACGTGAGAGCAATTCACAGAGGCCAAGGCCGCCCGCGACGCCAAGCAGGGTTCCAGTCAGGGCGATAGCCGTGCCCTGGAGAAAAAATATCTTCATGATCGAGGATGAAGTCGCGCCCATTGATTTCAAGATGGCGATGTCGCGTGTTTTTTCCATCACCACCATGACCAGGGCGCTGATGATATTGAGGGCGGCGACGAGAATGATCATGGTCAGGGCGATGAACATGCCGATCTTCTCCAGCTTGAAGGCGGCAAAGAGGTTCTGGTTCATGCGCATCCAGTCTTTGGTGATAAAATCCTGGCCGAGCCGGGCGGCGATGTGTTTGGCGATGACATCCGCCCGCCCCAGTTCCTCCCGCGGAATCGCCACCTCGATGCCGTGTGCCTCGTCGCCGATAGCGAGAAAATTCTGGGTGTCAGCGAGCGACATATAGGCGAGCGAACTGTCGTATTCGTACATGCCGGTGGCGAAGATGCCGGCGACGCGGCAGGTCTTGATCTTCGGAATGACGCCCATCGGCGTCAGCGGCCCGGAAGGGGAAATCAGCCGCAGTTTGTCGCCGATACTGACCCGCAGTTGCCGCGCCAGTTGCTGACCCAGAATAATCGGCGCGACGCCATGGCTGTCGCCGTTCAGATCATCGAGACGCCCTTCTTGCATCTGCTTGGGCAGAGACAACACACTCGCCGCCGTTTTCGGGTCGATGCCGCGCAGGATGACGCCGCTGCCGCCGCTGGCCCCTGACAACAGTGTCTGGGTGTAGAGATAAGGCGTGGCGCCGACGACTGGCGGCACGGCAAGGATTTCCTCACGCACGCGCCGCCAGTCGGCAATTGGGCCGGACAAGCGCTGGGCGACGATATGTGAGTTGACGCCAAGAATCTGGTCGCGCAGGCCGTCGGTGAAACCGGCGTAAACGGCGAGAACGACAATCAGGGCGATGACGCCGACGGCAACGCCGGCCACCGAGATCAGGGAAATCAGCGAGATGAAGCCGTCGCGGTGTTTGGCCCGCAGGTAGCGGCGGCTGATGAACCACTCGTACATCATGGATTTTCCGGCGTCGATTTGCCCCGCCCCTGGCCTTCCGGTTTCATATGTGGGAAAAGGATGACATCTCTGATCGACGGTGAATCAGTCAGAAGCATGACCAGTCGATCGATGCCGATGCCTTCACCGGCCGCCGACGGCATACCGTATTCGAGCGCCCGCAGATAATCCTCATCGACTTCCGGATGGATTTCGTCGTTGTCGCCGCGCCCGGCGATTTGTTCTTCAAAGCGCCGCCGCTGGTCGTCCGGGTCGTTCAGTTCACTGAAGGCGTTGGCGATTTCCCGCCCGGTGATGAACAATTCGAAGCGGTCGGTGATATCGGGATCGGCGTCATTGCGACGCGCCAGCGGTGAAACTTCCGTCGGATAGCTGGTGATGAAGGTCGGATCGACGAGCTTTTCCTCGACCAACAGCTCGAACAGTTCGGTCTTCAGCTTGCCGATACCGGCGTCATCAGTCGGTTTGACACCGTTTTTCAAACAAATATCGNNCGTCGGTCAGCGTCGCCGCGTCAAGCCCGGCCACCTCAACCAGCGCTTCGTCCATCGTCATCTTACGCCACGGCGGCGTCAGGTTAACGGCCTGGCCCTGGTAGGTAATTTCCATCGTACCGTTGATATGCCGGCAGAGTTCAGAAAGCATTTGCTCAGTCAGGTCAATCAGGTCTTCGTAGGTGGCGTAGGCCTGATACAGCTCGAGCATGGTGAATTCCGGATTGTGCCGCGTCGATAAGCCCTCGTTTCTGAAATTGCGGTTGATTTCAAAGACCCGTTCAAGGCCGCCGACCAAAAGGCGCTTCAGATACAGTTCCGGAGCGATGCGCAGAAACAGCTCCATACCCAAGGCGTTGTGGTAGGTGCGAAACGGCTTGGCGGTGGCGCCGCCTGGCACCGGTTGCATCATCGGCGTTTCCACTTCCATGAAGTCGCGACCGCTGAGGTATTCGCGGATAAAGCGAATGATTTCACCGCGTTTGCGAAAGGTGTCGCGGCTCTCCGGCGTCACGATCAGATCGAGGTAGCGCTGGCGATAACGGGTCTCGACATCGGTCAGGCCATGGAATTTTTCCGGCAGTTGCCTGAGCGATTTCGAGATCATCGTGATCTCCCGCGCCTGCAACGACAACTCGCCGGTCTTGGTTTTGAACAGGACACCGCTGATGCCGGCAATATCGCCGATGTCCCACTTTTTGAATTCGTTGTAGCGGGCTTCGCCGAGGGTATCCCGGCTGCAATAAATCTGGATTTTACCGCTACGGTCGGCCAGATGGGCGAAGGCCGCCTTGCCGAAACGGCGTATCGACATCAGCCGTCCGGCCACCTGAAAAATCCTTGCCGCCGGGTCGGATTCCTCGGCGGCAAGCCCCGCGCCCTCGGGCAAAATCTCGGCGACGGTATGGCTGGGACAAAAGGAATTGCTGTACAGGCGCACGCCCATTTCGGCAAGTTCCCGCGCCTTGTCCCGGCGCTGCTGCGCCATCTGGCTTTCCTGGCTCATAGATAGTTCTCGTAGTAGAAAGAGACGATGGCGCGTTTCAGTGGCACGACTGGCACGGACTGGCCATCGGCAGCGGCCCGGACGGAATGCCTGGCGGCAAACGCAGTTCGATGGCTTTGACCACGCCGGCAAAGGCCTGAGCCGCCGGGCTGTCGGCATCGGTTGACAGATAGGGAACGCCATCGTCACCGGCCATGACCACTTTGGGATCCATCGGGATGCGTCCAAGGAAAGGCAGGTCGAAATCCCTGGCCATCTTTTCGCCGCCACCGCTTTTGAAGACTTCAATCACTTCATGGCAGTTCGGGCAAACCAGGCCGGACATGTTTTCCACGACGCCGACGATCTCCATTTTGACCGCCTTGCAGAAGTTGATCGACTTGCGCACATCGGCCAGCGCCACCTGCTGCGGCGTGGTGACGACGACGGCTTTGACCAGCGGGATGGTCTGGGCGACGGTC
>DOMU01000134.1:0-1075 GCA_003509305.1 Desulfobulbaceae bacterium
TTGGTCTCCTTGTCTCTGAGGATTCTGGGGAAAAATAAGCCGTGCTCAATGTGGATTCTTAGCCCAATGACTAACGTATAACGTGCGCAATAATTTTCTCTGCCGAGTATATATTCGCCGATTTCATTCCGGTCAAGATTTTTTGCCAGTGAATTTGCGCACAAACATCAGTGGGAGAAAACGACTGAACCTGGTTTCCGTCGCTGTCTCGGCTCTATGCCGTCTGGGAAATACCACCGCATCGCTGTCGTAGCTATTACTCAATAATATCGTATAATTAAATGCAAAATTCCACGCGAAACGGCCAAACTCGATTAACCGGGTCTTCTACGGGTGCAACGTCAAGGCAAACCAAGCCAAGCGTTTGCGCAGCATCTCCGGCAAACGGTGGATGTCGTTATTCCGGTATTTGAGGTTGTCCGTCGGCGGCGAGGAGGAAGCGGCAAAATTGCAGGTTCCTCCTCGGAAGTGCTGAACAATCAATAGGTAAAGAAACCTTTACCGGTCTTGCGGCCCAGCATGCCGCCACGCACCATCTTCCGCAGCAGCAGACTGGCGCGGTATTTCGGATCGCCGGTTTCGGCGTACAGAGTATCCATGACCGCCAGGCAGACATCAAGGCCAACCAGGTCGCCGAGGGCCAAAGGGCCCATCGGATGATTGGCGCCGAGCTTCATGGCCTTATCAATTCCTTCCGCCGAGGCGACGCCGGTTTCGAGCAGGCCGACGGCCTCGTTGATCATCGGGATGAGTATTTTGTTGACGACGAAACCAGGGGCTTCCGCGACTTCCACCGGCTCCTTGCCGATTTTCACCGACAACTCGGAGATCGCCTTGTAGGTGGCATCAGAGGTGTGGGCCCCGCGGATGACTTCGACCAGTTTCATGAGCGTCGCCGGATTGAAGAAGTGCATGCCGATGAACTTGTCCGGGCGTTTGGTCGACGACGCGATTTCCGTAATTGAAATCGACGAGGTGTTGCTGGCGAAGATGGTTTCCGGCTTGCACAGGCCATCCAGTTCGCCGAAAACCGATTTTTTCAGGTCGAGACGTTCGAGAATCGCTTCAAGCACGT
>DOMU01000134.1:1119-3097 GCA_003509305.1 Desulfobulbaceae bacterium
CCTTTTTCGACCAGTTTGGCCAGGCCTTTCTCGAGCCGGGCTTTGGCATTGTTGATGATGGTGTCGTTGATATCACGGACCACCACTTTCATGCCGGCGCGGGCGAAGGTCTGGGCAATATCGAGACCCATCGTACCGGCGCCAATCACCATGACTTTATTCATTGCATCTCTCCTTGCGGAAAATTTTTATCAAAAACAGGCGCGGCGGGCCCACAAGTTATGGACCGCCGCGCCTTGCGAAAGAAACAGGAAATCAACACGACTCAGGCATCCGGCAACAATCCGGGCCTGACGCCGTTTGGTCAATCAATCACATCCGCTTATTGGCCGGTACCCAGATCCGCATCTTTTCCGCTTCTTTGATGAGTTCGTCGCGGAAATCCGGATGGGCGATCGAGATCAAAGCTTCGGCGCGCTGCCAGGTATTCATGCCTTTCAGGTTGATCATACCGTATTCGGTGACCACGTACTGAATGATTGTGCGCGGNNACCGTGACAATGGCGCCTGGGGTGAGCGTCGGCACGATACGGGATTTCAGGCTGCCGTCTTTTCCTTTGAAGGTCGAGGTCAGACAGAGAATACCCTTGCCACCCTTCGATTTGAAAGCGGCAAAATGATAATCGAACTGGCCGCCGGTACCGGTAATCTGCCGATAGCCGGAACTTTCGGAACAGGCCTGGCTGAACAGGTCNNATTTCAATGGTGTTGTTCACCGATACCAGTTTATCGATATTGGCCAGTATGTAGGGGCTGTTGCAGTAGCCGACCGGATAACTGGCAATCATCGGGTTGTGGTCCATCCACTCGTACAGCGCCTTGGTGCCCATTGAAAAGGTATAGGGAATACGGCCACGATCAAAGGGTTTCAACCGATTGTTCATAACTCCGGACTGCATCATCAGCATGTAGGCATCGACCAGCATCTCGGTATGTCCGCCAAGATTTTTCAGGTCGGATTGGGCGATCAGCGAGCCGAGGGTATTGGGCATACCGCCGATGCCCAACTGGATGACCGAACCGTCTTCGATAACATTCAGGATATGTTTAGCCACCGCGATATCGGCCTCGGTCGCCTGCGCCAGCGGTACTTCCATCAGTGGCTTATTGTCGGATTCGACAATGTAATCGACTTTGCTGATGTGAATAGCCTCGCCGAAACCACCGTACACGTAAGGTATGGTGTTGTTGACCTCGACGATGATCTTTTTCGCCTTTTCCGCGATCGACATCTGGCCGGAGTTGGAGGTGCTCATGTTGAAGTAGCCGTCCTTATCCATCGGGCAGACTTTGACCATGAAGACATCCGGCTCGAAATGGCGCTCGTAGAGATCGTTCATCTCGTGATAGACAAAGGGGATATAATTGCACAGCCCCTGGTCGGCCAGTTTGCGGTCGCCGCCACTCAAATGCCAGTTGTTGTAAATGAAATGATCNNCGGTCCGGGTCGCAGGCCGCCACCTGGGCGATGCCAGGAAACGTGCAACAGTTGACGATGACGCCCTTCAGTTCATCTTTTCTTTTCGCGAGAAAACCATCGAGGTAGGTCGGAGCGGCGACGAAATGGCTGTATTCGACATTATCGCCGGATTTGACACATTTCACCGCCTCTTCGGGCGATACCAGTTTTTTTTGGTATTGGTTTGCGTAATTCATGGAATCTTTTTCTTTTTAATTTATTCCGCCAATGTTTGGCATACTGGTATGCGATTCGTGGGCAACCACAATCCGGTTTGCCCACGCTTTTCTATCGTTCCCCAGTGCCGTTTTATTCCAACTTGCATTCAAGATGACACTTCGATAAACGGTGGAACCGTCAACACGCCACCATCTTGAAAGCCTCGGACGAACACAACCATCACCGCGGTGAACAACAGATACGTCAGTGCCGGCTTCATGACACCGTGGCCGGCATTTCAGCAAATCCCGCGAAAAAAGTTAATGATTATCCGATTGATTATCTGGTGAGTGCGGTGCC
>DOMU01000027.1:0-462 GCA_003509305.1 Desulfobulbaceae bacterium
GTAATTGCCCATTTGGCGGCGGGCCGCGATGTCGCTTTCCCAACTTTAGGGGATCCGGCGCTCTATTCGACGGGATTCTATCTGCTTGAAACCCTGCGCGAGGCCGAAGCCAGCATTGCCATTGAGGTGATTCCCGGCGTTTCCGCGCCCAGCGCCACCTCGGCGACGGCGCTCAGCCCGCTCTGTCTCGGCGATGAACGGGTAGCGATCATTCCGGCGGTATTTGATGATCAGGGAATCCGCGAAATACTGGCCATTTGTCAGGTGGCGGTATTCATGAAAGTGCACAAAGCGGTACCACGGCTGATCGCCCTGCTTGATGAATTCGGCCTCACCGAGCACGCGATTCTGGTCGAGCGGGCCTGTCTTCCCGGTCAGCGTTTATGGACTGATATCCGTCAGGCGGCGACCGCCAAACTGCATTATTTCTCAACGATGATTGTGCGCAGACCTCAGGAGATT